>NZ_KB850131.1:0-62070 GCF_000369665.1 Acinetobacter sp. CIP 51.11 | reverse complement strand
GACAAAACGTATAGTTATAGCGACAAAACGTATAGTTATAGCGACAAAACGTATAGTTATAACCTTGTAAAATCATGTTTTACAAAAAGAAATTAAGGCTCTTAAACTGTTATAAACATTCCTAAACTCTATCTAAACTCTTTTTAAACCCGATTCTAGTTTTTTTAAAAAAGTTTTTAGAAATGTTTAGACGATTATTAAAGTAATATTTACATGACAAAAAGGGTAAGGATCTAAAAAATATAAGCTTTGATATATACAAACTTTTTACAAAAGTTTTAACTTTCTAATTAAAGTTTTAAACTTTTTGAGATATATTAAAAGTGTTTAAAAATAATTGATGTTTTTGTGTCTTTTACACACAGTTACACTTCAGTTACATATTTAAATTACTTATATTTTGTAAGAATCCGCACTTAACTTTTAAAAAACTAGGGATCTTGCAGAAATGGCTTTAACGATGAATGACTTGAAAACAGTCGATGACTTCAACGCCAATAACTATGGTGTTGAAATTGGTATGAACGAACAGTTCCAATATTTTGTGACTGTTAAAGTAAATGATGTTGATCACGTCATTCATACCGCATCGGGAAAAATTCGATTCACACGGAATTTACCCTTCTTGATTCAAGAGATTTGTTCTATGTGCAGCAATGCCAAAACAATATCTTTAAAATTTGAAGGCAAGTTATTCGTAATGGAAAACTCATCTACATAGAGTGACTACTTGTGTATAAAAAATTTATTTTAGGTTTAACTTTAGCTAGTGCATCTGCCTTAGTTGCAGCTAAAGATGAAAATTATGGCTGTCGCGCTTTTATGTGTTTTGCTGGCGGTCTTAATGTTTCTGAATGTCAGTCTACAATTAGTGATGTAAAAAAAGATCTGGCTAAAGGTAAAGGCTTTCCTCACTGTTCATTCGTTAGTAGTAATCAAGACGGATCTGTTGGAGGTGGAGAAGGGCAACCTAAAATTTCATCTTATACACATAACAAAAGAGTCTATCTTTATGTAGATGATAAGTTAGTTACTACAGTTAAAAAGTCCTAAGTTTTTGCAAGAAAAAAGCCTGATTAAATCAGGCTTTTTTCTTGCAATTGTTTATAGAAAATTCTTAATACTTCTTTGACTGCTACACTTTTTCCTTGCTTTTCTCCACCATAAATATCTTTTAAGTATTCCAAGGCTTCCAGTGCTTCAACATCTTCAGGAACATCCATGTTGAAATAAACTGAAAGTGGAGTTTTGGTAGTAGGCTTCTTTCTATACCTTTTTCTGCGATCTAGTACCTTTTCTTCTGTTTCTTCAGTCATAACTTATCCTAATCAATAAATGTCCACAGGTGGATATTAAGTCCTTTTCAAATAATTTACTACTTATATCTGGTCGCCATTTATGAGTAATTGCCTTGCGATAGTATGTTTTAACGAGGGGTTATAACCTTTTTATTAACCTCATACTATGTACTATTTAAGTCCCGCTACTAGATCAGATAGGAGCAGTTTATTTTCTGCGGTCGCCATTTATAAAGCACAGCTTTTTAAAGCTCACTTGAAAATCAACGGTAATCAGGGAAGGGAAAATTGAACTGATTGCGCCAGTTCGCAAAGTAGACACTTTGCTCTGATATGTCTGCTATGGATCTTGATTAGATAAGTAATATAGATGCCTGGATAAATGCTACTGCTTTTATCTAAGCATCGAGATTTTTAGTCATGACTAAAGCAGATTTTATACAAAATATTTAAAATTTCTTTAAATTATTTAAAAAACTTTACCAAGATTACCTAAATTGATGATAATGCACCTTTGCTATGGGTGCTTTAAAAGGTTTTATGGATGACTGATTTTATAAATATTGATCCTGATTTTTCTATTTCAGAGGTGGTTCTAGAGGAATCTAATAAACAAGGATTTATTAAAGAGTTAATTATTAATGAATTTGAGGGTGGATTTTTTATCACAGCAAAACTGGCATGGTCAGGCCAAAAGGTTTGGACTTTAACAACTAGACGAGAGAAAGATAAAGCTAGGATCTTTAAGGATCTAACTAGGCTTAATGATTTCTTGAAAGAAAAAATTTATACAGAAGAAGTGAAAATAATAAGAATCAAGTAAAAAAATACAAAAGTCATTTCCAATATGGTATATTTTGGATTGTATTCTTTAAAGCTCTAAGGTGTGGTTTGAGGAAATGACTATTAGTTTGAATAAATATAGAAATTATTTAAAATTTTTTCTATTAATTTCATGTGTTTATCTTGTGTGCTTCATGCCACAAGATGCACAGTTTTTAGAAATCCTTCTAGATTTCACTAAATTTCAAATAGTTGCTTTCTTATATTCATCTTTTCTTTGTGGGCTTTCGAGTTTCCTAAATTTCAAAATTTGGAAATAACCCATGAATCTTGTAATCGTTGAATCTCCTAACAAATGTTCAAAAATTGGAAGTTATTTAGGATCTGATTTTAAAGTTGTGGCCAGTGTTGGCCATGTTCGGGATCTACCAAGAAAAGGTTTAGGTATTGATATAGCCAATGATTTTGCAATGGAATATTCATTTATTCCTGATGCCAAAGTTAATGACAGAACTTTTGACGGTGGCGAAAAACGTATTGAAAAAATAAAAGCCTTTTTGAATAAAGCAGATAAGATTTATTTAGCTACCGATCCAGACAGGGAAGGTGAAGCTATTTCATGGCATTTAAAAGAATGTTTAGGTCTGGAAGATGGTCAATTTGAACGAATAGAATTTAATGAGATTTCAGAAAAAGCTATTAAAGAAGCCATTAATAATGGGCGTGGTTTAGATTATCAGCTTGTATATGCTCAAGAAGCACGTAGGGCTTTAGATCGTCTGGTGGGCTATCTAGTTTCCCCTATTGCATCTAATCTTATGGGTCAGCCTTCATCTGCGGGGCGGGTACAATCTCCTGCTGTTTTAATCGTTGTCCTTAGAGAAATCGAAATCCAGAAATTCAAAGTTACTAACCACTTTGGCGTTAATTTGAGTTTTGATAAAGAGCCTAAAAAATGGATCTCGCAATGGGTTACAACGGATTTTGTAACTGAGGATCAGCCTTATGTTTTAGATCGTTCCTTAGCTGAAGAAGTTGCAAAAACTAAGAAAGTTAAAGTTTTAAACTGCACTGAAAAAACAGAGTATTCAAATGCTCCTTCTCCATTCTCTACAGCCCTACTTTTACAAGCTGCTAGTGTGGCGTTAGGCTTTAGCCCTCAACAAACAACCAAAGCAGCACAGGCATTATTTGAACAGGGGGCAATTACTTACATTCGGACTGACGGCCTAAATATAGCTGATGAAAGTGTAGAAGAAATCTTTGCTTATGCTAATGAACATCAATTTTCTTTACCTGAAAAGCCTAATAAGTTTAAGGAAAAAGATGGGGCGCAAAATGCCCATGAAGCAATCCGACCTGTTCACATAACTGATAAAGATCTAGGAAAGTCACCAGAACAAAAAGCTTTATATCAATTGATTTGGGAACGTACTATTTCAAGTCAATTGGCCAAAGCTGAATATAAAGCCGTTACTTTGGAATTACTGTCTGAAGATGGAAAATATAAGTTCCATGCTAAAAGCCGTGAGTTAATAAAAAAAGGGTGGATGGTTTTTGGTAAAGACTGCCTGAATGAAGATGAAAACGAGCCTTCAGGCGTGGTGCCTGTCTTAGAAGTTGGTTCTGTAGTTGATGTTGAAAGCGGTGAAGTTATTGCAAAACAAACTAAGCCACCAAAACGCTATACAGAAGCTTCACTAATTAAAAAATTGGAAAGTTGTGGGATTGGTCGCCCTTCTACTTATTCATCAATCATGGCCAATATTCTGAATAAGGGCTTTCTGGAGGTAGAAAAGAAAGTCTTAAAACCAACTAAATTAGGGAATGATCTAATTGGTAGTCTGTTGAAAGCTAAGTTTAGCTTTCTGGATCTGCACTATTCAAAAGAGATGGAGTTGCAGCTAGATAAAATTGCATCTGGTGAAACTTCATATAATTCGGTTGTTTCTGCCTTATACACTCAACTTGCTCAAGAGCTAAGTACAGCTTCAAAACTGACAGCTATAAACGCAATACATTGTCCAAAGTGTAAAAGCCAGTTAAAGAAATTTAAGAATACTAAAACCAATCAATTTTTTTGGATTTGTAGCAGTGAGGACTGTAAGCACTCGATGGATGACGACAAGGGTAAACCAGTCGAAAAAGTTATTCATTCATGCCCTAAATGTAAAACAGGTCGCTTAAATAAATTCCAAAATTCGCAAACTAAAGAATTTTTCTGGATCTGCAATGATCAGGAATGTAAGCACTCGATGGATGACAAGAAAGGTCAGCCAGTAGAGAAAATCAAATATCCTTGCCCTAAATGCTCAACGTCATTATTCAGATCCAAAAAAGAAGGTAAAGATCCGATCTGGTTCTGTCCTAATCGGGAAACAGATTGCAAAGTCTTTTTGCCTGAAGTTAATAAAAAGCCACTTCTTGAAGTCTATTCATGTCCTCAATGTGCCAGTGATTTAAGACGGATCAATGGGGCAAATGGCTATTTTTGGGGATGTACCAACTATAAAAATGGGTGCTCCGCTACTTATCCAGATCAAAAAGGTAAGCCAAAATTTGAGGTGAAAAAGTAATGATTGATTTCGTAGTTTTGGCACAACAATGTGCGCCACAAGTTGATGTAAATATTGCGTCTGCAATTGTTAAATCTGAATCCTCATTTAATCCTTTTGCGATAGGGGTTAATCGTGCCGCAGGTCTTAAAAAACAGCCGACTAGCTATGAAGAAGCTGTATCTGTGGCCAAAAGATTAATTAGCCAGGGACGAAATATTGATGTTGGTTTTGCTCAAATTAATAGTGCTAATTTCAAAAGACTAAATCTTAGTGTCGAGCAAGTTTTTGATCCCTGCACTAATCTAAGCGCAATGCAATTTATCTTTAATGACTGCCGAAATAGGGCAAAAGGCAAAGATATTTATAAAGCTATGTCTTGCTATAACACTGGCAACCATTCATCAGGATTTAGAAATGGGTATGTAGCGAAAGTATCAAGAAATTTGAATTATTTTGCAAATGGTTCACTCAATACCATGCCTGTAAAATTCAATCCTTCCTCACCTCCTATGAATAGTTCGGAACAGCTTGCATATTTTGCTACTAATGCAGATATGCCTAACTCCAGTGGATATACCGAAAATACAGAACTTCAAAGCCTTCCAGTAGTGGAGAAACGGCCTTCATTTTTCTTAACTAACGGCACAAACTTTAAAGAAAAAGAAAAAAGTTTAAAATCTTCTATGATCTTTTAAAATATTTTCAAAAAGTTTAAAACTTAGTGTAATATGTTGAATATAAAGTACCAATGAACAATATTTTATTTTCCAAAAATATTATTCTTGGTACTTAATGCGCTAGGTCTTAATTGCTTCACTTGGAGAAAATAATGAAAGCAAATCAAACGCAAATAACAACGACTAAAACGACTGGTTTCAAAGCAAGCGTATTGATGTTGTTCATGACGTTAATCTCAAGCCCTGCTTTTGCTCAAATCTCAAAAGTTAATACAGTTATGGCTAATGTTCAGTCAGTCTTAGCGGGTGTGGCTGTAACTGTATTTACCATCACTATCATGTGGGCTGGCTTTAAATTGGCTTGGCAACAAGCGAAGTGGTCAGACATTTCTAACATCGTTATCGGGGGGATTTTGGTAGGTGGTGCTGCGGGTATCGCTGCTTGGCTGATTAACTAATGTCGAATTTTTCTGATCCAATTTTCAGGGGTTGCACTCGTCCTGCCATGCTTTTTGGCGTTCCAATGTTGCCTTTTTTGTTGGTGACGGGGGTAGCAATTCTTTTAGCGGGTTGGTCTTTTTATCTACTTAGTGCCTATGTGACTTTATTTATAGCAGCTATTTATGTGCCTATTTACTTCTGGATGCGGGCAATAACAAAAGTAGATGACCAACGATTAAAGCAAGTATTGATGCGGTGGCGCATAAGAGGGAAACAGATCCAGAACCATCAAAAATGGGGAGCAATCTCATTTTCGCCACTTAAATTAAAGAAAAGGAAATAACAATATCATGCGTTCAAAACAGCAAGTTAAAGATAGCGCAAATGCTGAAGTCGCAATTTCAGACTATCTGCCGTTTGGTAATCATGTTTCCAACAATGTTATTAAGCTTAAAAATGGTGAATACATTGCTACATGGAAATTAGAAGGCATTTCGTTTGAAACAGTTGAAGCCGATATTATTAGAATCCGTAAAGAAGGATTAAATAATTTTTATCGAGCTTTAGGTGGCGGTCACTTTGCTGTTTGGACGCATAAGATTCGTAGGGGAGTTAATGAACGTCTAAATGGCGTTTATGAAAATGATTTTATTGCTGATTTTAATGAAAGATATTATCAGCAGTTTCAGGGTGAAAAGAATAAACAGATGGCTACTGAATTGTATTTAACAATTCTTTATCGTCCTGAAATTTCCAGATTAACAAAGATTTTTAAGAGTAAAGCTAGTCGTGATCCAGTAGCCCTGAAAAAGCAGATTAAGCGGGATCTCGATATTTTGGATGATGTAGCCAAACAGGTTGAAGCAAGTCTATATCACTACAATCCAGAACGTCTGGCGACCTATACCAAGAAAGGTTTTGTCTACTCCGAAATGTGTAATCTGCTTGGTTTTTTAACTAATGGAGTTTGGGAAGAAATCCCTTTAAGACAGGCTAATCTTGATCAATATATTCCAAGTAGTCGCTTGTTCTTTGGTGACAAAAACGGCTATTTACAGATCAAACATCCTGAAGCGCAAAAATATGTAGGCTTTCTGGATATTCAAGAATTTCCACGTTTATCAGAATCAGGAA
The DNA here is from genome assembly GCF_000369665.1 of Acinetobacter sp. CIP 51.11. Lineage (GTDB taxonomy): Bacteria > Pseudomonadota > Gammaproteobacteria > Pseudomonadales > Moraxellaceae > Acinetobacter > Acinetobacter lwoffii_S. Next base: position 55,179 of record NZ_KB850131.1, on the reverse strand, counting down.
TGTGCAATTCCATCCTGTATGGAAACTATGAATACATTGAAACTCAAAGTTTCACGGTTTATGGCAAGCGTGATGCTGTAGATAAATTAAAAACAATTAAAGGCCAACTAAATTCTGTAGAGGACGTTTCAGATCAAGAGATTCGTGATATTGATCTGGCTATGAGTGAAGCTAATAGCGGGAATTTCCAGTTAGGCGAATATCACTATACGCTTGCGATTTTTGGCGATTCACCAAATCAAGTTGCTCTAAATGTTTCGAGTGCCAGAACTGCTTTATCAGATGAAGCAGGGTTCAAAATGGCTGTAATTGATACTGTTCCTGAATGTGCATGGTTCTCGCAATTAGCGGGTAACTTTAATATGCGTCCAAGAGAAGCATATCTCACAAGCCTAAATTTTTCTGCTTTAAGCCCTTTTCATAACTTCGCAAGAGGTAAGCGTGACGGCAATCCTTGGGGTGAAGCACTAGCTTTATTTAAAACTCCAAGTGGCCAACCATTTTACTTTAATCATCATGTTAGCCCAGATAAGCAAGATTCTACAGATGACAAGATGCCAGGTAATACGTGTGTCATTGGAACAACTGGTGTGGGTAAAACAACCCTAGTCATGGCCATGATGATGTTTGCTTGTAAGTATAAAAATCTGAAGGGTGTTTTCTTTGATAAAGATAGGGGCGCAGAAATTGGGATTAGACGGATTGGGGGGCAATACTATGCCTTAGAGCGTGGTGTACCAACTGGCTTTAATCCGTTGCAGCTACCACCGACTGAAACAAATATTCAGTTTGTAGAAAAGCTTGTAAAAATTCTGGTAGGTGGCGTTCGTAATGCTGCCGAAGATCTGGAAATCAGTCAGGCTGTTCGTACCATTATGCGTGATGATATGCCGTTAGAACTCCGCAGACTTTCAGCTTTATATATGAATCTGAAAGTAAATGGCGGGGGCGATTCGCTTCAGGATCGTTTAGCTAAATGGTGTAACACTGCTGATCATGACGGAAATTTATCTTGGGTCTTTGATAATCCATACGATACTCAAGACTTTTCTAAAGCCAAAATGCCAATCTTTGGTTATGACTACACGGAATTTTTAGATGATCCAGAAGTCCGTACACCAATCATGGCTTATCTATTACACATCACAGATTCATTGATTGATGGTAGTCCGTTTATTTATTGGATGGACGAGTTTTGGAAGCCATTAACAGATGAATATTTCAAAGATTTTGCCAAAGATAAGCAGAAAACTATTCGTAAATTGAATGGTCTAGGTGTCTTTATGACGCAATCCCCAAGTGACGTTTTAGATTCTGACATTGGTAAAACAATGGTTGAACAAAGCGTTACTCAAATCTTTTTACCTAATCCTCGTGCTGATTACGATGACTATGTAAACGGTTTTAAGGTCACTCCGCAAGAATTTGAAATTATTAAAGAGCTAGAAGAAAACTCACGCATGTTCCTAGTTAAGCAAGGTAGCCGTTCCGCACTCTGCAAAATGGATCTAGGCGAAATGCGTGACGTTTTACAGATTATTTCAGGCTCTAAAGACAATGTAGAACTTCTCGAAAATCTCATGAATGAAGTTGGTGAAGATCCTAACGATTGGGGCGAACTTTTCTTACAACGAATCGCAGAACGTAAAAAGTTAATTTCAGAAAAAGGAGTTGCTTAGTCATGACTAAGTTTTTAGCACTATCAAGTTTGGTGGTTATTTCTACTTTAACAACTGCATGTTCCGATGATAAGGAACAGGTTAAACAGTTAAAAGAAGAAGTAAAGGCTGCACAACAATTAAAACCTCAAGACTTAACTGCTGAACAGCAAGAAGAATTGAAGCAGCGCAAGGCTAGAGCATCCCAAAAGGGCAATATTCTTGATGAATATGATCCTTCTGCACCTCAAAAAGCAGTAAAACCAGAAACTAAAAAAGGATCAGGAAATATCCTCGATGGATATAACCCCGATTCAAAATAATTAAGGATTCATAGGGGATTGCAATGGCAATTATTACTACATTAGAAACAAAAATTGATTCTCTATTAGCAAGTTACGTGACAGGTGTTAGTAGTAATATCGCTTCTGCAATTGTTCCTATAGCTTTGACTGCTGCAACAATTTATATCCTGATCATTGGCTACAATATTGCGACTGGTGCACAAGAAGATTCTATTTATACCGCTTTATGGAAGTTTTTTAAGATCGCTTTTGTTGGTGGAATTGCTTTAAGTGCGGGAGTCTATCAATCCTTTGTTGTTGAAGCTATTAACGGACTAGCCATAGGTTTAATTCAGATTGTTAGTCCAGGTGGTGAATCTTCGTTAGGTGCTTTATTGGATCAAGTAAGCGTTCCGTGGGGTGATTTAATCCAAAAATTAGGTGAGGAAGCTGAATCAGCTTCTGGCGTTTTCCCTGATATTGGCTTGTATTTATCTGCTGCTGTTGTTTCTGTCGCTCAATTCCTATTGTTCTTCATTGGTACTGGCCTATATTTACTGGCAAAAATCAGTCTGCAACTTTGTTTAGGCGTTGGTCCCATATTCATTCTGTGTGCAATGTTCCCTGCTACACAAAAATATTTTGAAAGTTGGCTTTCTCAAACATTGAGCTATGTTTTCACCATAGGCTTTATCACAGCAATTATCAGTATGCTCTTTGCTTTCGTTTCAGGCATGTGTACGCAAATCACTAATAACTTTGATGCGGGTGACATTCTTACTTCTGTAGTTTCCCTCTGTATTGTTGCGGGAACTATTGTAGTGATCATGTGGAACATTCCAACGATGGCTTCAGCCATAACAGGTGGGGCGGGTGTCCAAGGTGTCGGTCGTGCTGTAGCTCAAGCAATTACTAAAGGTCGTGGCGGTAATAATTCAAAATCTGATAGTGCTTCAGCTACTCCTACCACTGGGGGAAGTGTTCAAGGGAATTCTAGCAGCTCTAATAATTCCAATAGCTCGAATACAGGAGGATCTAAGCCGTTATATCAACGACACACTCTCTCTAACCTCAAAAGAAACAAATAGGAATTTTTCTAATGAAAAAACAATTGTTAGCTTTGGGTTTAGGTTCATCTTTGTTTATTAGTGGTCAAGCCAATGCTACAGGTATTCCTGTCATTGACGGTGCTAACCTTGTTCAAGCTGTTCAAAATATGGTGGCTTGGGGTGAGCAATACAATCAGATGGTGAACCAGATCCAACAGGCAAAACAGCAATACGATTCCATTACTGGTATTCGTGGTTTCGGTGATGCTGTCAATAATCCATATCTTAAAGACGTGATTCCAAGTGATGTTGCTGACATTTATAAAGGCATCCAACAAAGTGGTGTCAATGGTATGACTTCAGCAGCTAGAAACATTCGTGATGCCACAATGGTTTATGACTGTGCTTCTAGAACTGGCCAGAACTATAAAGCCTGTCAAGCTGCATTAAATAACAATGCACAAACACAGGCTTTAAATCAGCAAGCTTTAGGCGTTGCGGATCTGCGTACTGAGCAGATTGATAATCTGCGTAAACAGATCAATAACACTACTGATGCTAAAGCTATCGCTGAGTTACAGGCTAGGATTCAAGCGGAACAGTCACAAGTTGCTAATGATGCAAACCGAATTGCTTTGATGCAGGCGCAAGCGCAAGCTCAAAAAGATGCAGCACAACAGCTTGAAATTGAAGGTCGATTAAAACGTGCTGCCCAAAAAGGCAACATTCTTGACGGCTACTCTGGTAACTAAACTTTTAAAAAAAAGCCCATTTCTTTTGAAATGGGTATTTTTTTTGAAATTTTTCAGAAAACATTAAATTAATAAAACCAAAATATACAATTTTGGTTTACGGTTTTTATATTTTTTGGCATACTTAGAGAAATAACTCTAATAGGGTCTATCGGGTCTATCATGAACAAACTTAAAAAAGTATCTGCTGCTGAAGAAGCTAAAAGCTATGAAAAAGCTATGGATTGGGAAGCAGATCTTATTGCGATGCGAGCTAAGTCAGAACGTAAAGCTTGGACTATTGCAAAAGTAGCGGTGGGCGTGGCCGTCTTAGAAGCCATTGGATTAGTGACATTAGCTCCAATGCGCCAGACTGTACCTGTTGTTTTCACAGTAGATAAAGCTCAAGGAAATGTTGAATACGTGGGCGTTGTTGATGATCAGCAAGTAAAAGGCAAACAAGAATTAATTGATAAAAATAACATTACTCGTTATGTAACCGCCCGTGAGAGTTATTTCTATCCGTTATTACAGCCAGATTATGATTTAGTCATGACTATGAGTAGTAATCAGGTCGGTAATGACTTTGCTTCACTCTATGAAGGTGATAGTGCAAGAGATAAAAAATACGGCAAAAAATATGAATTAAAAGTTGATGTGATTTCTGTCCAGACTAATCAGGATGAAACAGGTTTTACCGCTAGTGTCCGCTTCACTAAGACTTTGCATTCAGTCGAAGCTAATCGTGATGAACAGCCACAATATTATATTGCAAGTATTCGATATGAATATGCTCCGAACAATCTAAATAAACTGGTAGAAAAAGATCTAATTAAAAACCCATTCGGCTTTAAGGTCGTGGGCTATCGTGTCGATCCTGAACTATCTCCTAACAGACCTGTAGCGCAAGCTGTGGTTGTTGAACCTAGTCAGCAAGTCTATGTTCCTATTCAACAAGGCGGGGCTGCTGTTCAGCCACAAGCTCAACAAGGAATGTAAAGGATCATTACATGAAAAAATTAATTCTTGCTTTGGGTTTGGCGGTGCATGGGATCTCTTATGCAGCAATTACGCCTAAAGCTTTGCCTACCGATTCACGTATTAGAACAATCAATTATGTTCCTAATGATGTTTATCGAATTACTGTTAAAAAAGGCACTGTAACCCGCATTGTATTAGGTGAAGGTGAAAGAATTTTAGAACGTGGTGCTGCTACTGGATACCCTTCAGACTGTGAAAAAGATGACACTAACTGGTGTATTTTTGCTGATACTGGATCAAATTTAGTATGGGTAAAGCCAAAAGATAAAGCTACTCGGAATAACTTAGAGTTACGCACTAATAAGCGTGACTATAGTTTTGATTTCCAAGTCCTAAACAACGCAAAAGAAAAACCGATGTATCGGGTTGTCTTTAAATACCCGCAAGAGGAAGAAGAAAAACGGAAACAGGAAGAAGCTCAACGCTATAACGCCTATGCAGCACAATTAAAAGAAGAAAGCCAACTTACTGAATTTTTGGTTTTACAGCATCGTTTAGCCAATGCTGCGCCTATCCCCAAAAACTGGAATTATCGTCAAGCTGCAAACAGCAAAGGGAAGCATTTTGTTCCTGAAATGCTATTTGATGACGGCCGTTTTACCTATATGCGATTTAAAGGAAATACTGATATTCCAGTCGTATTTGTTGAAGGTACGGAAGGGGACGAAAAAGTTAATTTCCATATCAGTAGAGAAGATCCAAAACTTTTGATTGTTGAAGCTCTAGCTAAAAAATTTGTTTTACGTCAAGGAAAAGGCGTAGTGAGCATTTTCAATGAATCTTATGATCCTGTCGGTGTTGCTCCTCAAGATGGCACTACTGTAGAGGGTGTTAAACGTGTCATTACTGGGGATATGAACTAATGAATATTAATGATCAAAAACCATTAGATGATCAACAAGCTCCTGATGAAGAATTTAACGAATCAGAAAATGGCATTGTGTCTGTCAATGAACGTGGGGATCAGGAAGATGGAAAAGGTAAAAAAATAGCGTTTATTGCAGTTATGGCGGTACTTTTTACTGTTATAGCGGTCTTTGCCTATAACTTCTTTTCAGATAATAGTGATGCTGAAGAAGCAGCCCAATTAAAAGAAAATCAGATAGATCCAAGCCTAGATGCTTCAGCTAAAAGAAGGGATTTTACTAATACTGATCCTGTGCCAATGGATGCAGGTCAAAATGCTCAATTTCAAAGCCTAGATGCCTGTCAGGATCAAAGTATTCCTAGACAGCTAACAGACAATAACGGCAATGCTTTAACTTATAACGGCATGTTGGTTTTTCAATGCCAAAATGGTCAGCAGATTTTAAGACAGCCTGAAGCTGCGCCAGTAGTTGAACAACAAGCAGCAAATCAACAGCCTGTAGTAATTCAGCCACAGCCACAACAACAAGCTCAATATGTACCTTTAAACAATGGAAGCCGTTACGGTGGAGGGATCTTTGTCAATCCTTCACAACAAGGCGAGGCGGTTGGCCAGCCGTCAAGCATGAATCATCAAGAAGCTTATAACCAAGTAACAGGCATGATGAAAAAGTTTGAACAGGATCAGAATAGTAATAGCCGTTCTGGTAATTTCTCTGGATCTGGTTTGATGTCTTTAGCGCATGATGATGAACCTATGCAGCAGCATCAACCACAACAAGCTACAACTAACATGGCTAGTTATTCCTCTAATAAAGTCCAGGCTAGGTTTATTGGGGATCGAAATTACTTAATTGCTAAAGGTCGTGTAATTCGTTGCAACCTGTCAGTTAAAGTCGTTTCAGAAATTGGCGGTATGGCTTCATGTGTCCTTCCACAACCTGTTTATTCTGATAATGGTCGTGTAGTCCTTGCTGAAGCGGGATCTGAAGTCATTGGAGAATACAAAAGTATTGCAGCACAAGGTCAAAGACGTTTAGGTATCATCTGGTCACGCTTAAAAACTCCGCATGGTGTTATTGTCGATATTGATTCTCCCGCAGCAGACCATTTAGGAACAGGTGGTTTAAGTGGTCGAGTGGATAACCGTTGGGGCGCACGTATCGGTTCAGCGTTTATGCTTTCTTTAGTTCAAGACGCTATTGCTTACGGTATTTCTAAAGAAACAGGCGGGAACAATAGCACTCCTTATATGCTTCAAAACACTTCAGACATGGGTAAATCAATGGCTGAAACAGTGTTGAATGAAACAATCAATATCAAGCCAACAATTTATAAAAATCAGGGTGATGTAGCTTCAATTTACGTGGCCAAAGATATTGATTTCAGAGGTGTGTATGAACTCCGCGCAAAATAATGTTTTAAGCAAGGATGTAATGGTTAGACAGCTATTACTTCCATTAGAAAAATTCTTAAAAACTAAAGGGGTGACTGAAATTGCAATTAACGCACCTAACGAAGTTTGGACGGAATCTAATAAAGGATGGGAAAAGCATTCTATAAATCTGGAAATGGGGCAAATAACAGCTTTAGCTAATGTTATTGCTACCTATACCAATCAACGGATTGGCCAAGAAAACCCTATATTATCTGCTCAATTGCCTGATGGAGAGCGTATTCAGATTGTTCTACCGCCAGCCATTGAAAATGGAACGGTATCAATGACGATCCGTATTCCTGACGAGTCAAACCGATCATTTCAGGAATATAAAGATCAAGGCTTTTTTGACCACTTCAGATATGGGAAATCTAAAGAGTTTGAGCAGTTTAAACCTGTATTACGTACTGAAGATATTAAGCTAGTCCAGTTTTTAGAAAACAAAGATCTTGAGGGATTTTTTAAATTCGCTGTTCAATGTAAGAAAAATATTGCAGTTGTTGGTAATACTGGTTCTGGTAAAACCACTTTCATGAAGGCAATTTGTCAGTACATTCCTAAAGATGAACGTCTTGTCACTATTGAAGATGTACGTGAACTTTTTGTTCCACATGAAAACAAGGTTCACCTACTTTATTCTAAAGGTGGTCAAGGTAAAGCTAAGGTAACTCCATCTGATCTGATCGCTAGTAATATGCGTATGAAGCCAGACCGTGTATTACTTGCTGAATTACGTGGTGGAGAAGCTTTTGACTTTCTGAAGCTGCTTACAACTGGTCACAGTGGATCTATTACAAGTTATCACGCTGAAAGCTGTTCACTGGCTTATGATCGCTACGTCTTTATGTGCAAAGAACATGAACAAGCAAATATCTACGATGCCACTACACTAAAGGAATTAGTTGCTTTAACCATTGATATTATTGTTCATGTTGAAGTGAAGAAAAAATACGATGATGAAAGCAATTTAATAGGTAAAGAACGCTTTATTTCTGAAATAAAATTTGATCCTGTTTCTAAAGTTAAGGCTCAATTTGGTGATGCTGAAATTATTGTAGGGGATAGGGCGTGAATAAAAAAATCCTGATTCTACTCCTTGCAATTTTTCTAGCGGTCGTTGGTTTCTTTATTACTAAATATCTGGCCGGTGTTCTTTATTACTTAGCTAATAAGACCAATCCATTTCCTGAAGTTAATCTGACAACGTGGGGGTATTATTGGGATTTATATGCACACAATGTACCTGCACAAAAGAAAAAGCTGCAAGGTGCCTTGATCGCTGCACTATTTATCACTTTTGTTCTCCCTGCTTTAGTCATTGCTAGTCTGTTTAATAAAAAACAGTCATTACACGGTGATGCCAGATTTGCCACAACAAAAGAAATTCAGAAATCTGGATTGATGGGAAATAAGGGAATTTTAGTAGGGAAATATCATAATAAATATTTAATGCTTGGCGGTCAGCAATTTGTACTTTTGGCTGCTCCGACACGAAGCGGTAAAGGTGTAGCGATTGTTATTCCTAACCTTCTAAACTATTCGGATAGTGTAGTTGTACTGGATTTGAAGCTTGAAAACTTCCTATTAACTTCTAAATTTCGTGCTAAGAATGGTCAGAAAGTTTATCTATTCAGCCCATTTTCTGAAGATCTAAAATCTCACAAATGGAATCCATTTGATACCGTTAATCATGACGAAAATTTTAGAGTAGGTGAAATTCTTGCTATTGGTCGAAGCTTCTACCCTGTGACTGGTGATGCTAAAACCGATTTCTGGAATGACAATGCTAATAACTTATTTCTTGGCATAGCCCTATATCTATTTGAAACTGAAGATCTGCCTGTAACTATGGGCGAGGTTTTAAGACAGAGTTCAGGTAAAGGTAAGCCAATTCAGGATCATATTAGATCTATTATTGATGAAAGAGCGCAAAGTGATAAACCGCTTAGTGATACTTGCCTAGATGCTTTAAACCGTTTTTTAAGTTCACCAGACAATACGCTCGGTAACATCATTTCTACTTTTACCTCACCTTTAACGATTTTTGCGAACCCGATTGTGGACGCTGCAACTTCATCAAGTGACTTTAAACTTGAAGATGTACGCAGACAAAGAATGTCTATTTATTTTGGTGTTCAACCCAACCGCTTAGGGGATGCTAAGAACTTAATCAATCTGTTTTATTCACTCTTAATTGATGTGAATCTAAAAACACTGCCACAACAAGATTCATCTTTGAAATACCAGTGCCTAGTCGTGAATGATGAAGCAACGGCTGTCGGTAAAGTAGCGAAAATTGCAGACGCTAACTCATTTATTGCGGGTTATAACATTCGTTTATTAACAATTATTCAGTCTATTGGCCAGTTAGAGGACGTTTATAAAACTCAAACTAGGGGGCTTGTAACTAACCATGCTTTGCAGATCGTTTACCCGCCTAGAGAACAACGAGATGCTAATGAATATAGTGAAATGCTTGGCTATTTCACTTTCAAAGCAAAATCTAAAGGCCAAAGCCGTTCTATGGCATGGGGGCAAGGTGGCTCTAATTCAGAAAATGAATCAGATCAAAGACGAGCTTTAATGCTTCCTCAAGAGTTAAAAGAATTGTCGCAAGATAAAGAAATTATCTTTATGGAAAATACAAAACCTATCATGTGTGAAAAGGCTAAGTATTTTAATGACAGTGCTTTTGTGGATCGCCTAAAGTCCGTTTCTCCTAGTATGAAAGCAATTAAAGGTTTTCCAACTCACAAGCAATTAGAAAAAATTGCCTTTGAGGATCTGGAACTTTCAATTCCTATTCCTGATTTAGACGTAAAGCTGCATAAGGCAAAAATTGAAAAACGTATAACTGAAATTACTACAGTAGAACAGGCTGAACAGATAGATATTTCTAGCTTGGTTATCCCTGAATTTCAGTTAGATAAAACAGTTTTTGAAGATCCAGAAAATCCACAACCTGAAGAATGTCTACAAGTGGTCGATCAATTCTTTGGGGCTATTGAATGGGAAGAAGATACTGAATCGCAAAATATTGTCGATGACTTCTTTAGCCAGGTGGAAGCTAGTGCTGAAAATCCAATAGAAAGCCTAGTTGCTGTGGGTAAACCAGAACAAATGGAAGATCTAGTTGCAGCAGATGAATCAGATCCTCTGGCCATGATTGCTGAAATAGAAAATCTGGTTGCAGTAAATGAACCAGAACAAATGGAAAATCTAATTGCAGCAGATGAATCAGATCCTCTGGCCATGATTGCTGAAATAGAAAATCTGGTTGCAGTAGATGAACCAGAACAAATGGAAAATCTAATTGCAGCAGATGAATCAGATCCTCTGGCCATGATTGCAGAAATGGAAAATCTGGTTGCAGTAGATGAACCAGAACAAATGGAAAATCTAGTTGCAGCAGATGAATCAGATCCTCTGGTCATGATTGCAGAAATAGAAAATCTGGTTGCAGTAGATGAACCAGAACAAGTGGAAAACCTTGTTGTAGCAGATGAAGGTCAAAACGGATCTATAGAAAATTCAGATCTTGATGACGTTTATCGGGCGTTTTCAGACCAAGTTAATTCTAAATAAGGAAACTATCATGAAAAAAATCTCTCTTACATTAATCAGCCTTGCCCTATCTTTTTCAGTTGTGGGCTGTACTTCAAATAAAGCCGTGACCAGTCCTAATGGCTTTTCATCTAAAGCGGTTAATCAGCCTGACACTGTAAAAAACTATATGCAAAGCATAGCTGTATATCAGCAAAATAAAGATTTAAGCACTGAAACTGAAAGACAAATTGCACTTCTAACAGACAAATATATTCAAACCAAAATGATTATTGACGAAGCAGCACGTCGCCAAAATATTTCTAATCAATAAGGACTTGATCATGACTGAAGCAAACAAGGTCGATAAACCTAGTTTTAATAAAGAACAAACAGGCTATACCAAACTTGGCCAGACGTTAGAAACAAATCAAGCTGAAGTCAATTCGATTGAAAAAGCTGAAAATATAGATATTTCAAAAAACACAAAAGGTATTAATCAAGATCTTGAAGAAACTAAGGTAACTGATACCAAAAAGCTAAAAACTAATGACAGTAAAGAATCTAGTGAAGAAGGCATACCTAAAGCATTGCTCAATAAATATTATGTGGTAGATGACAAATATCACTTTAAAGGTAATCCTGAAAAAGTAGCTTTTGAAGATTCTGGAAAAGCTTTAAAAACCACAATTGATGATAAGCATATTGCTGCTTCAATGGTGGAGGTAGCAAAAGCTAAAAAATGGGAAACAATACAGGTTAAAGGCTCTGAAGAATTCAAACGGAATGTATGGCTTGAAGCTTCAATGAAGGGCATGACAGTAAAGGGTTATGAACCTCGTGATATTGATCTAGCCTTGCTCAATGATATGAAAAAAGAACAAGGTAAAGAGGTAGTTCCCAATACTCTTGAAAAGGGTAATGAACGCCAGAAAGAAAAGCCTTTAAATAATCAGGGAAAAATAGATCCAGCGCAGGAACGAAAAGAAAAGCTTAATAATCTTTCAGAACAGGAAAAAGCTTTACTGACAGTGTTTGATAAAAAAATGAAAGCTGACGGCTTCACAGAAAAGCAGCGCACAGCCAGTATAGACGTTGCGGTTGAACAGCTTAATCAGAAAAAAATGCACGTTGGAAAATTAGTAGATCATGGTGCAGCACCTTATAAGCATGATCCTAAAAATAACAGCAGCTACTACGCCACTATTGAAAATAGTAAAGGTGAAAAAAATACAATATGGGCGAAGGATCTGGAACGTACTTTGAAAGAACAAAATATCATTAAGAATGATGATATCGTCGTGACCTATAAAGGATCTAACAAAGTCGAAGTGAATACTAAAGAAATTGATCCTAAAACTGGACTGCCAACAGGTGCAAGAGTACAAACATTGGCAAATAAAGGGAAGTGGGAAGCACAAAGCTTGAGTAAATTGAAAGAAACAACTGAAAAAGCTCTAACCAAAAATGATAAAACTAAACTTCAGATTCAACACAATGCCGATATTCAAAATCAGAAATTTCATAAGCCAAAATTAACGGCTTATGATGCCAATGCTCCAAAACAGCAGCCAGTACAGCAGCCACAAGTTAAAACTCAAGAGAGAAATAAAAATAAAGATATATATCGATAATCTAGGCCACGAAAACACCCATTAAGGGTGTTTTTTTAAATCCCGCTACTAGATCAGATGGGAGCAGTTTATTTTCTGCGGTCACCATTTAAAAAGCACAGCTTTCTAAAGCTCGCTTGAAAATCAACAGTAATCAGGGAAGGGAAAATTTAACTGATTGCGCCAGTTCGCAAAGTAGACACTTTGCTCTGATACACCTTCTATGGATCTGCATTGGATAGGTAGAATAGAAGGTTAAACTTGGGATATTGCTTGTATTGTCCACCTGTGGACTATATAATCAAATTTAATCTGATTAAGGACGGTAAATAATGACAAATGCAGACTTTAAACTGCTAGTTGAATCATTGGGATTTTACAACCCTGAAGCGATACGTGATTATTTCAAAGCTATAGGCTTTAATGAATCTATTAACGTCCGACCAATCCAATATTGGTTAAATGGTAAAAGTGTAGCTCTCAATATGCCGATTCCAGACGATGTGGTTGAGCATTTTAAGCAGCTTGAACAAATGAAAATTGAGTTATCAGGCCAAGAGAAATTTAAGAAAAATTGCTTTCTCTACAAAGATAAATATCTAATGTGGGAAAAATTCCCTGAGCTAGAAGGGCTACCTAGCACGTACCTTAATCAACTCATGGTTCTGGTGAATATGCTACATGGTTATAGGGAAATGCAGTATTGCACAAGCTACTAGGGATCATAGAATGAAAAATCAGGATCTTTCTATTGTCGAGCTAATTAGTAAACGCAATAAAATTGTCTATACGGTCTGCGGATTATTGGTCTTACTGACAATCTTATCTTTTGCCAGATATTTTCTGAATTTTAGTATCCTTTATTTTTTAATCTTGCTTATCCCATTCTTTGCGCTTATGTACTGGATGATACAAATCACTGAAGATATAAAAGATAAACAGGATTCTTCATAAAAGAATTCTGTTTATTCGGCACTGTTGCAAATAGTGATTTGAGTCGATGATGTTCCCTTTAAAAAGTGCTTAGAGACCGAAAACCCTGTTGATTAGACACACTTCACCCTGAGGCTGACCATAATAAAATGACGATGCTTGTCCTTTACGTAGTGCACGCATGACTTCAATACCTTTAATTGTGGCATAAGCAGTCTTCATAGATTTGAATCCTAATGTGGCCCTGATGATTCGCTTTAACTTACCATGATCACATTCAATGACATTATTTTTATACTTAATCTGCCTGTGCTCAATATCTACTGGACATTTTCCTTCTCGCTTTAATCGTGATAAAGCATGGCCATAGGTCGCTGCTTTATCTGTATTGATGACCCGTGGAATTTGCCATTTTTTCACCGTATTGAAGATCTTTCCTATGCTGTATCTCGAAATAAATAAGATATTTAGCTTATCATGTCAGCCTATTTGCAACAGTGCCGCTCCACCTGCTTGATTTTGATCATCTAAAATAATAAATGGTATTTTTTTTCGCCTTAAAAAATAAGCTGTAGATAAAGCTGCCTGTCCACCACCGATAATGATGACATCAGTTTCCGTCTGTTTCTGATTCAAAGCCTTTTCCCCTTTTATTTTTTCTTTAATATAAAAACCCAATCCTGAAGACTGGGCTTTTACAATATTCACTATATTTTTATGACAACATCAAAATCAACTTAAACTATCAAGATATTTTTCAGCATCTAATGCAGCCATACAACCAGAGCCTGCTGAAGTAATCGCTTGGCGATAAACTGAATCAGCCACATCACCGGCAGCGAATACACCTGGCACTGAAGTAGCAGTGGCATTCCCCGCTGTTCCGCTTTGGATCTGAATATAGCCATCACGTAACTCAAGTTGCGCTGAAAACATCTCAGTATTTGGTTTGTGACCAATTGCCACGAATAAACCCTGTACCTCAATATCTTGCTTTGATCCATCTACAGTGGATTTTAAACGCACTCCAGTTACTCCGGTGTTATCGCCTAACACTTCATCCACTTGATTGTTCCAAAGAATGCTAATTTTGCCTTCTTTCTGTTTTGCAAAAAGATGGTCTTGTAGAATTTTTTCAGAACGCAATGAAGCTCGGCGATGCACTAAAGTCACGTGAGCTGTAATATTAGACAGGTAAAGCGCCTCTTCAACCGCAGTGTTACCACCGCCTACAACCATCACCTTCTGGTTCTTATAGAAGAAACCGTCACAAGTTGCACAGGCACTTACACCTTGCCCCATGAATTTAGCTTCAGACTCAAGACCTAAGTATTGTGCCGTTGCACCTGTGGCAATAATCAGGGCATCACAGGTGAATTCTTCCATATCGCCTTTCAGCACGAATGGACGAACGCTTAAATCCACTTCACTGATATGGTCATAGACGATTTCGGTGCCAAAACGTTCCGTATGCGCTTGCATACGTTCCATGAGTGCGGGGCCTGTTAAACCTTCTGGATCACCCGGCCAGTTATCGACTTCAGTGGTCGTGGTTAATTGACCACCGAGTTGTAAGCCTGCAACTAAAGTGGGTTTAAGATTAGCCCGTGCTGCATATACCGCAGCGCTGTAACCCGCAGGACCTGAGCCAAGAATGATTAATTTAGAATGTCTCTTTTGCATTTAAGATCACCTAGCAGTTTACAAACTGCGCTGATTGACACGTTTAGATAATTCTTCAGCTGATTCCTTACGTTCTGAATAACGATCTGTCAGGTATTTGCTTTGTCCACGAGTCAGTAGGGTGAACTTAAATAACTCTTCCATCACATCCACAATCCGGTCATAGAAAGCCGAAGGTTTCATTCGCCCATCTTCTTCAAACTCCAAAAAAGCTTTTGGAACTGAAGACTGATTTGGAATGGTGATCATCCGCATCCACCGCCCCAAAATACGCATCTGGTTCAGGCTGTTAAATGACTGTGATCCGCCACTGACTTGCATCAAGGCAAGAGTTTTACCTTGGGTTGCACGGATTGCCCCTCCTGCCAGTGGAATCCAGTCGATTTGAGATTTAAAGATTGAACTCATAGAACCATGGCGTTCAGGTGAACACCAGACCATGCCTTCTGACCATGCTAAAAGCTCATGCAGTTCTTTTACTTTTGGATGCTCAGTATCCGCATCTTCTGGTAAAGGAAGCCCTTTAGGATGAAAGATTTTTATTTCCGCCCCAAAATGCTCAAGGATTCGACCGGCTTCAAGAACTGCAAGGCGACTGTAAGAACGTTCTCGATTAGAGCCATACAGCAGCAAAATTCGCGGAGGATGAGCAAGTTCTTTGGCTTGAACTTTTTCAAAGGTGGGTTGCTCAAGAAGATTTAGATCTACATTTGGGAGATTCATAGAGTTAGGCCTCTTTAAAAACTTTCTTTCTCAGCCAGAGTGAAACACTCACCAAGGCAATCAACACAGGAACTTCGACCAGTGGGCCAATAATCGTGGTAAAAGCAACAGGCGAAGCGATACCAAAAGTTGCAATCGCTACTGCAAGTGATAATTCAAAATTATTCCCCGCTGCGGTAAATGCAATTGCTGTGGTCTTAGGATAGTCATTGCCCATCCATTTACTCATAAAGAAGCTGATGAAGAACATTAAAACGAAGTAAATGGTTAAAGGAATCGCGATGCGTAAAACTTCAAGCGGAAGACTCACGACATCACCGCCTTTTAGGCTAAACATGGCCAGAATGGTGAACAGCAAAGCCATTAAACTCAGCGGACTGATTTTCGGAATGAACTTGGTTTCATACCATTCCACGCCTTTCTGTTTCACCAAAATCCATCGCGTTAAGAAACCTAATAAGAACGGAATACCAAGATAAACCAGAACAGCATGGGTGATGGTCCAGAAATCGACATTAATGACCTGCGAAGCGACACCAAAATAGGGTGGAAGGAAGGTCAGGAATAACCAGGCATAGGTACTGAAAAATAGAATCTGGAAGATGCTGTTAAAGGCAACTAATGCTGCAACATATTGATTATCACCACAGGCCAAGCCATTCCACACCAGAACCATGGCAATACATCGAGCAAGACCAATCAGGATGACACCGGTCATATATTCTGGATAACTATGTAAAAATATGATTGCCAGGGCAAACATGAGTACTGGCGCGATCAGCCAGTTTTGTACTAAGGATAAAGTAAGGGTTTTCTTATCCTTAAACACTTGTGGCAAAGTCGCATAGTTCACTTTTGCCAGTGGTGGATACATCATTAGAATAAGACCAATCGCGATTGGAATATTCACTGAATCAATGCTTAATTTATCGAGTGCGACAGAAGCCTGAGGAAAGAAGTTTCCGATGGCAATGCCTAAGGCCATGGCAATAAAAATCCATAGCGTCAGGTTGCGATCTAAAAAAGATAAGCGTTTTTCAGACATTTCACTTACTCAACGTTCGAAATTTGATTAATTGCTGCAATCAATTCTGAGCGAGATAGTTTATCTACATTAAGTTTAAATAAAGCATCTAAGCGACGATTGATATGTTCAACAGTGCTCATAAAGGCTTTTATTTTTTCTTCTTTATTCACGTCTAAGTGTGAAGGATCAGCCAAGCCCCAATGTGCCTTGATTGCTCCACCCAAATAAAGTGGACATGCTTCTTGAGCAGCAGAATCACATACTGTGATCACAACATCAGGTTGATATTGTTCACAATCATTAATCGTTTTACTCCATAAACCTTCGGTAGATAATCCTAAGTTTTCAAGGGTTTCTAAAGTTAGCGGGTGAACTTGACCTGAAGGCTTACTCCCAGCACTATAGGCTTTCCAACCTTCTGGTGCTCGGCTATTAAACAAAACTTCAGACAAAATGCTACGGCAGCTATTTCCAGTACATAAAAATAAAAATTTCATTGAATTACTCACAATAACTATTTATAGAAAGGGGGTGTTGATCATCCAGCTTTGATTGAGATTGAACCGTCTTCAAAATATCTAAAATTTCATAACACCAGTTGGCCAATTTTGGATTGATACTGTAGTAAACCCATTGGCCTTGTCTGCGATCTTGAAGTAGCCCTGAAGCACGTAAAAGGGCTAAATGTCTTGAAATTTTAGGTTGACTGAGTTGTAGTTTTTCAGTCAAATCACATACACATAGTTCTTTATTTTCAACAATTAATGTCACTATATTGAGACGTGTTTCATCTGATAAGCATTTAAAAAAATTAACTTGATCCATATAAGTCTCCTTCACATTCTTTCCATTTAAGAGATGAGAAAGTGCTATTTAATTCTTTGGCCATTTTCATCAATAATTTTTTCACCATCTTCTTTGCTAAATGCGCCTTTCTGAGGAAACGGGAGAATATCCAAAACAACTTCAGAAGGACGACACAAACGTGTACCTAAATCCGTAACAACGAATGGGCGGTTAATCAAAATAGGATGTTGAAGCATAAAATTTAAAAGCTGTTCATCAGACCAATCTTCCCGAACAATTTCTAAATCAGAATATGGAGGTACATTTTTACGAATTGCTTCTCTAACACTTAAACCAGCACTACGAATAAGTTCAATTAATTCTGCTTTCGAAGGTGGGGTAATTAGATATTCAATAACGATTGGTTCAATTCCTGCATTTTGAATTAAAGCTAAGGTATTCCTTGATGTACCACACTCAGGATTGTGATAAATCTTTATGGTCGAGAACATTTTGACTGACTCTGCTATTAGAAACTCAGATATATTTATATACGTATTTCCACATATATGCAAATACGTATATTGATTTTATTTAAATTACTTAATGTCAATAAATGTATATATATTCTTGCAAATTCTTATGAGTGAGAAAAAACTCGTTATTTAAATATGTAAATTTAGAGTATACCCTAAAGTTACAATCTGAAAGTTCATGAAATTATGTATCATTTGAATGATTTTTAATCATAAATAACATGTAACTTTAGTATTAAAGATTTATAATTTACGAAATTGTTCATTTTTATCCAATTGGGGCGTGAAAAATTGAAAGGACAAAAAGTAGGGTATATCCGGGTAAGTTCTGTCGAGCAAAACACTGGACGTCAACTTGAGGGAATTGAAGTCGACCGGATTTTTGTTGACCGTGCTTCAGGTAAAAATACTGACCGACCTAAATTTCAGGAAATGTTGAACTATGTCCGGGAAGGGGACAGGGTGATTGTACATTCCATGGATCGTTTTGCGCGAAGCCTGAAAGATTTGGTCACTGAAGTAGATAAACTGGTCAAACGAGGGATTGCCATCCAGTTTGTAAAAGAAAATATTACTTTTACGGCCGAATCCACCCCGATGGATAATTTGATGCTGCAATTGATGGGTGCTTTTGCACAGTTCGAACGTGAGATCATTTTAGAGCGGCAAAAGGAAGGAATAAAACTCGCCTCTGCTCAGGGGAAGTACAAAGGTCGGGTGCATAAACTAAAGCCTGACCAAGCTGAAGCTTTACGACAAGCATGGAGGGAAGGGAAGTATCCATCAAAAATGGCATTAGGCCAGGCATTTGGAATTAGTCGCCAAGCGGTATATCGGTATTTAAAAGCCGGGAAATAACTCAATTGAAATTGGCGACTATATTTAGTTTAGCTTATGAAAATCGTGAAACGTTGATTAAATAATAAGTGCAGAAAGCAAAGAGTTACAAATTTTATACAATATAAGTTTTTGATTTATAATTAATTAACTCGATTGCAATCTAGCTTTTTCAGCAACGATTTATCTTTTTTAAAATAGTATTAATTTATTTTTTTGAGAATAAACCTTAACAAAATTACAAGTTTGTAATTTTTTTGTCATTCTGATGTATATATTTACTCATTATTATAAGTAAAGATTTTTTTGGTCCAAGATATGATTAGATTCAATAATATGTACATGAAGATTATTTTAGTTATTTTTACTATAGTTTTTTCAACCAGTAGTTTTGCTGATGGGGGACTCCGTTTCTTAGAGAAAAATTTAGAAATAATTAACATAGTAATTTAAATTAAAAAGTGATTTATCAGGTGAATTTTAACTATATAAATAATTTATTTAATTTAATAAACCTTTCATAAATCATTTTTTGCTCAGTTCTATGTTGTAAATTCCAGCAATTATCATAGCCACGCGGCTGTTACTGAAGAGAATAGTAAGAAGTTAATATTTACTGTAGGTTTGACCACTACGTTTTAATCGTAGAAATTATAACCGTTTTTATTACTCAAAGTTTAACTTTTGTGATTATCTAAAAACACATAGCGGTCGAATGGCCATATTAACTGACTTAAAATCAGTCGCATACTTTAATGTAGCGGTTCTGATAGCACAAAAGTTCGCAGCATGAAAACGGAACCGGCATAATTGATTTATAGTGAACCCATACACTAAGCATAATGATTTAGAGGACGATAATCCCAATGAAAAAATTCCTTTTAGGAGCTGTTGCCGCATCTGTTTTGGCCTTTTCAGGCAATGCTATGGCCAATTTTGTGGCAGGTCAGGACTATCAGGTGGTTGCAAAACCAGTCAAAGTCGAAAAACCGGGCAGAATTGAGGTACGTGAATTCTTCTGGTACGGCTGTGGTCACTGTTTCGCGCTTGAACCACATATGCAGGGCTGGTTGAAAAAATTACCAAAAGATGTACGTTTTGTACGTACGCCGGCTGCAATGAATCCACTCTGGGAGCAGGCAGCGCGTGCTTATTATGTGTCTGAAGCATTGGGTGTGCGTCAAAAAGCACATTTACAATTATTCCATGATATTCATGATAAGCAGCGTCCAATTTTAGAACAGGCGCAATTGGCCAAGTTCTATACCCGCTATGGTATTCCTGAAGCGAAATTTAACAGCACTTATAAATCTTTCCCGATCACTTCGAAAATTGCCCAAGCCAAAAATCTGGCTGCTCAGTATCAGTTAAGTGGTGTTCCGGCAGTGACCGTGAATGGTAAATATATTGTGCAGGGTAATGATGCCAAAGTCATTCAGGTGGTGAATTACCTGATCGAGAAAGAGCGTAAAGCCAAATAAGACGCGATTGATTATCTCTAAAAAAAACCTGCATCGAATCTGCAGGTTTTTTTATTTAAACTGGAGGAATGGTTATTTACGTCCTGACTGCCGGATCTGGTGTTTCTATCGGCGGGCGATACCAGTGTAAAATTCCTCGGAATAAGAGCTGCATCTGCAACACGCTTTGCGCTTTAAAGGCATGGGATTGAATATGAATCGTGGATTGTATCTTTACCCGTTCATACCCGATATCTTCATTCAGAAAATGAATTTTCCTTTCTATTTCAACACGCAGAATTGCCGAGGCGCCCCGACGCTCTACAACAAACAAATTCTAATCTAAGATTTACATAAATAGACTAATAAAGTTTAAAAGGAATAAATATTAATTTAAACAACATGGAAATTCTTGTTAATTTCAACAGAAATATGAACAATCTCTTCATGAATTGACAAAGCTTTACGAACTACCTCTGCTGTTAAGGAGTCATTAACTGTATTTAGGGATAAAATACATGAAAATTTACTTCTACCTACTTTCCAGACATGCAGATCAGTAATCGTAATTTGGTTATCTAATTCCTCTACAACTTCCTGAATCTCCTTTACTACAGGATGTTCCATCTCTGCATCAAGCAATGTTTTACCTGTTTCTCTAATCAATCCCCAAGACCATTGTGCTACAAGCACTGCACCTACGATCCCTAGAATTGCATCTAAAAAATCCCATCCAAAATACTTCCCTGCGAAAAGTGCAATAATCGCTAATACAGAAGTTACTGCATCTGCTACTACATGAAGAAAAGCGGCTTTCTGGTTTAAGTCATGGTCATCATGAGAGTGATGATGATCGTGGTGGTGGTCATGGTCATCATGAGAGTGATGATGGTGGTGGTGACCATTTTCACGTAGTAACCAGGCACAAATAAAATTAACGATCAAGCCAACAATCGCAATTGAAATTGCCTCGTTGTAGTGAATATTCACAGGATTGAATAAACGTTCTATCGATTGAACACCCATGAATACAGCAACAACCATCAATAAAATGGCACTCGAATATCCAGCTAAGATTTCTATCTTCCATGTACCGAAACAGAATCTCTGATCACGAGCATATTTTCGAGCCATTTTATAGGCAAAATAAGCTAAGCCCAATGCCAACATATGAGAACTCATATGCCATCCATCAGCCAATAAAGCCATGGAATTAAAGAACCATCCTCCAAAAATTTCAAACACCATCATTACACCAGTGAGGATGGTTGCGATTAAAATTTTCTTTTGTGCTAAAGGATTTCCTTCGTCAAATTGATGCGAATGGTCACTTTTAACATTATTTAGATATTGCATTTTATTGCACCACAATTAATACTCCCCCATAGTATATGTTCTTGAGGTTGAATAGTATGTCTCACTTAAATCAGAACAAAAAAATTTTAAATCGGATTAGACGAATTCAAGGTCAAACTAATGCCCTTGAACAGAATATTTTAAATTCTGAAAATTCTTGTATTGAGGTATTACAGCAAGTTGCAGCAATTAAAGGTGCGATAAATGGCTTAATGAATGAGTTAATAGAACTTCATCTTAGAGAACATGTACTCGGTGATACTGAGGAAATAAAGGAAAAAGAACTGAATGAATTTTTAGCTTTAGTTAAACGCTACTTATAACTTTAAAGCACAGTCTTTTAAATAAAAAAACTGTGTGCGCACCTATTAATGACAGTGGTAATCACCAGTTTTACTGTTGGTATGACAACCCTGTGAGTTCGTTCCCCCAGAATGAGCATTCGCATAGGTAAATGACATGCCTATAAAGCATATTAATAAAATTCTTTTCATCTTAATCCCTCTCAAATAATTAGAATATCAACTGTATGATCTTTAATCAAAGCCAACATGGCTTAGACCATTTTTAAATAAATCAAATATATAAAAATATAACGGGAAAATTTAGCCATCAAAACTAAAAAAAGGAACTTATAAAATTTCTCCTTAAGCATTCCACTGACCAGGGTAATGGGATCACCGATCACTGGAACCCAGCTTAATAGCAGTAGAGGTGAACCATAACGCCCATATAGGTTCTGTGCTTTTAATAGCTTTTCTTCAGACACAGGAAACCATTTCTTCTCTTTGTATTTCTCAACTTGTACTCCCAACCACCAATGCACGCATGAACCTAATACATTCCCTAGCGTTGCCACACCTATAAGTAAAACCGGTGAATATTCTCCCAATATTAGCATTCCTGCCAATACAGATTCTGATTGAAGAGGCAGTAATGTTGCTGCCCCAAATGCACTTAAGAATAAAAAAATATAAGCCACTATTTAGGCCAGTGCTGGTGATAGCTATCAATCATAAATTCATGTTCATGCTTACCTTTATAGTTGTGCTGCAATAAATGCTCGTGATCTTCTGGTAAATCAAGATGAGTATGTTCTAAAACTAAATTATCGTTTTTTGGCCAGATAACAAACGCGACGACTATTGATACCAAGGCGATGAATGCCATAGGCAAAAAAGTTATAAGCGTTCCAAAGCTTGTACTTAACCAGCCCACTAATGGATAAGTGATTAGCCAGCAGGCATGTGAAAATGCAAATTGAGCTGCAAATAGCGCTGTTCGATTTTCACTTGATGCAGACTTTCTAATAAGACGTCCGGTTGGTGTTTGAGAAACTGAATAACCAATACCTAATATAAACCAGAGGGCTAATAGCCCAGTATAGGCAGAAATAAAGTAACCGCTAAACAATCCAACGACGAGAACCACAGTGCCTGAAAGCATGACAGTTCTATCATTCAATTTATCTAATATTTTTGGTAATGCAAATGCAGCAAGCATTGAGCCTAATCCAAATAAACCAAATGCCCAAGTAGTCGCCTGTTCAGTTAATTCAAATGTCGTTTGAACTAAAAAAACCGTATTGACAATGACAACCGCACTGGCTGAAGCAATAGCCAGATTTAAAGCGAGTAAGGCTTTTAGGCGGGGTGTTCTGAAATATATTTTTGCGCCTTGTTTGATTCGGTTATATACCCCGATAAACTCCGGCATTTTCGCATTTGGTAATTTTGCACTGACTACAAATAGTGCCGAACCAATAAATCCAACCACAGTTCCCAAAAACAAGTTGTGATAACTCATCACAGTGAGTAACAAGCCTGCCAGCATTGGACTTATAATATTTTCTAGGTCGTAGGCCAATCGTGATAGAGACAGCGCGTTTGTATACTCTTCTTCTATGGGCAATACATCAGGAATCATGGCTTGAAATGTGGGGGTAAAAGCAGCTGAGGCAGACTGAAGAATAAAGATCAAAATATAGATTTGCCAGATTTGAGTCACGAAAGGCAGACACAATGCGGTTAAGGCTCGAATGACATCCAACCCTACCAAAACTTTTTTTCTCGGTAATCTTTCTGCAAATGCGGAGGCAATGGGTGCGACACTAATATAAGCAATCATTTTAATCGCCAAGGCAATACCCAGGACTTGGGCTGCTTGCTCTTTTGCGATGTCATAAGCCTGTAAAGCTAGAGCAATAGTAATGAGTCCAGTACCAATCAAAGCGATGACTTGGGCTAAGAACAAATGCCGATATGTTGTGTTTTTTAATACTTCTAGCATTTTAGGGACTCCTTATTTAGAACCTAACTTTTATGCCATACAGGTTCCAGATGAGGCTTAGCCCTCATCTGGAATTTTACAAATTAAAAGACCTTTTTCATTTCACTGAAATGACCTTCAATATTCAAAGTTACAGTCACTGGATTTTCTGTTCTGTTTCGCCAGAACCAGCCATGCTTTCCGTCAAATGCAGCGGTCAATGTGCCAGATTGCTCAGTTTCATTTTTACCTTTACCGTATCCATGATAGAAATCTTTTGGTGCATTTACAGGATCACCATGCGTGTCATAGTTCAGACCACCACCTGATGATTTCCAATCAAAGGTTACACTTGCATCTTTGGGCATAGCCAACTTAACTTCGGTTGCCTGGTTAGGTTTTAATTCGATAGAGATCGATTCTTTCTTAATAGCGGGCATTGTATTTGAGCTCTCATCTGGTACAGCAGCCTGAGCAACCGAACTATTAGCAGTAGTTACTGAAGGGATCTGAGAGCTCTCTCCCATACCATTCACTGATTCAGCCGCTAAAGATTGCTTAATTTCACCCATTTTGGTTAAACCCAAAACTTTACCGACACCAGTAGGGTCAATAGCGTATTCGGCTGGCATTACCCAAGTCACAAGAACAACAATGGCGCTCACCGCCGCAATAACAGTTGATTTGATCAGTTTTTTTGAAGAGGGTAATTCAACATCTTTTGGAATTTCAGCGTTAAACATAATTTAGATCCTTATTGAGTAATGAAGCCAGTGAGTTGGTAGCCAACAAGTAGAAAACCAAGGAACATCAAGAAGACATTGCTTTGATATGCTGTTCTGAAGAAATAAGGAGTTTTTCTCCACATCGTCATAAGCAGTAAAATGATGGCTAATGCCATGAGTTGCCCTAATTCGACCCCGATGTTGAATGAGATCAGATTCGCAAGCAGGCCATCATCTGGCACTTCATATTCCTGAATTTTTACAGCTAAACCAAAGCCGTGAATCAAACCAAAAATCAGCGTGGCAATTTTTGTATTGGGCTGGAATCCAAACCAGCGCTGATAAGCACCTAAATTATCTAAAGCTTTATAAACAATAGAAAAACCAATGATTGCATCAATAATGTATGCATTCATCGAAATGTTGTAATACACCCCTATCAGCATGGTAACTGAATGACCGATGGCGAACAGGCTGACATACAAACCAATATCTTTCATACGGTATAAGAAGAAAATAATACCGACCAGAAATAATAAATGGTCATAACCTGTAACCATGTGTTTGGCGCCCAGATAAATAAAGGGGATCACATGAACACCGTAGATTTCCTGTATATAGCCTTTGTCACCCTCTGCAACTCCATGAGCAAAAAGTGCAGGACTTATCAAGACCATACCTAAAGCAATCAACAGCTTTAAATAGGTTTTGAGCTTCACATAATGTGAATCAATAATTTGCATCTAAATCAAACTCCAAAAATTAAAAAATGGTTCAAAAAACTCATGATTTTTTTTGGAGGTTTAAAAATACGACTTGCAAGCAATAGAGCGTATTTCTGCGTACGGTCAAATATTTGCGCACCTAACAGAAGCAAGATAAGTGCTATTTCTTTGATAGATGCAACATTAGAAAAATGTTCGTAATAGGTATCTTGATGATGATGTGAATGTTGCTGATTTACCTCATGATGATGAGTGTGAATCACATCTACATAGGCATGCTTTTGAAAGCGGTTTTCAGTCGCATGCTCGTTAAAATGCAGACATAGTGCAAGACTGATGATGCAAACCAGACACATCATCACATATCTCATTTTTGAATCTTGCACTATTGCCATCATATTGAACTTCTCTACCCTTTCTGCTCAGCGAAACCGTCAGATTTTTTCTGAAGAGCTTGGTTAAACCAAACATAGAGGGTGGGCAGAATAATCAAGGTAAGTAGCGTTGAGGAAATAATTCCCCCTATAACAACGGTTGCAATTGGGCGCTGTACTTCTGAACCAATCCCCACGTTTAAAGCCATAGGGATAAAGCCCAAAGAGGCAACCAGTGCAGTAATCAGCACTGGCCGCAAACGTTCTAATGCACCATGTTTTACTGCATCAATCAGCCCTTCACCCTGATCACGCAATCTCTGAATGGCCGATACGAGTACCAAACCATTGAGTACTGCAACACCCGATAAAGCAATAAAACCAACAGCAGCCGAGATAGAGAAAGGAATATCACGGAGGGCTAAAGCAATGACGCCACCCGTTAATGCAAAAGGCACACCAGTAAAGACCAGCACACTATTTCTGATATTGCCTAAGGCCATATAAATCATTGCAAATATCAAAATCAAAGCGATGGGTACAACAATCATAAGTCGATTAGAGGCTGACTCCATTTGTTCAAAAGTACCGCCCCAAGTGAGCCAGTAACCTTCTGGCATTTGGAAATCAGAGTTTAATTTTGATTGTGCATCAGCAATGTAACTACCGATATCAGTACCACGCACGTTTGCCGTGATCACAATACGACGTTTACCATTTTCACGAGAAATTTGGTTTGGTCCTTGAATATTCTTCAATTCAATCAATTCGGACAACAATACACTTGAACCATCAGGCAAACTGACAGGAATTTGATACAGTTTTTCCAGGTCAGTTACTGAGTTTTGATCCATCCGCACAACAATATCGAACTTACGATCTCCCTCAAAAACCTTACCTGCTGTTTGCCCCGTAATCAGACTGGATACTTGCTTTTGTACATCTTCAGCATCAAGACCGTAGTTGGCGATCATGTCTTTTTTAAGTTCAACAGAGACCATTGGAAGCCCACTCATCTGTTCAACTTTTAAGTCGGCTGTTCCATTCACACCTTCTAAAATTTTCGCTGCAGCATTTGCAGATTCAAGCAACTGATCTAAATCATCACCATAAATCTTCACTGCAACATCTGTACGGACACCTGAAATCAGTTCGTTAAAACGCATTTGAATCGGCTGAGTGAACTCATAGTTGTTGCCATAAACGCCTTTTGCCACACGTTCAATATCGGCAACGACAGCTGATTTTTCCTTGTCAGGATTCGGCCATTCGCTACGTGGTTTCAATATCACAAAATTATCAGCGACGTTTGGTGGAACTGGGTCAGTCGCAATTTCAGCTGTCCCCACTTTGGCAAACATGGTTTTCACTTCAGGAATTTTGACGATTTCTTTTTCAAGCGCATACTGCATTTCAACAGCTTGAGTTAAAGAAGTTCCAGGAATTCGAAGTGCATGTAATGCCACATCACCTTCATCTAATGAGGGAATAAATTCGGAACCTAAACGAGTTGAAAGACTCGCACTGAATACAAAGAAAATTGCTACGAACGCGATCAGCTTATAACGATGACTCAAAGACCAATCTAAAATTGGGCTATAAACTTTCTTAATGAAATGAACAATCTTCGATTCCTCTTCCTTAATTTCGCCTGTCGTGACCAAAGCCACCATTGCAGGAACAAAAGTAATCGAAAGAACCATTGCAGCCACGAGAGCCATAACAACTGTAGCTGCCATCGGTGTAAACATCTTGCCTTCAACACCAGTAAGCGTCATGACAGGCAGATACACCAAGATGATGATCAACTGACCATAGAGAATGGCTTTTCGTGATTCCTTAGTCGCTTCAAAAACCGTCGTGAATCGTTCTTGACGGGTGAGTATTCGTCCTAATTCTTTCTGCTTCATCGCTAATTTTGCAAGTGAAGCTTCAACAATGACGACAGCACCATCGACAATGATCCCGAAATCTAGCGCACCTAAACTCATTAAGTTTGCACTGATTCGTTGATTCACCATGCCTGTAATGGTCATGAGCATTGATAAAGGAATCACCATCGCAGTGATGAGCGCTGCACGGAAATGTCCAAGAAATAAGAAAAGAACGACAATAACGAGGATTGCACCTTCTAGAAGGTTTTTCTTCACCGTGTCTATCGTCGCATCAACCAAGGTTGTACGGTTATAAACTGCTTTTGCCTCAACACCTTCTGGCAATGACTCTTGGACTTTTTGTAACTTTTGATCTACCGCATGAGCAACATTTCGCGAGTTTTCACCAATCAGCATAAATGCAGTACCTAAGACAATTTCTTGCCCATCTTTAGTTGCTGCACCTGTACGTAACTCGTGACCAATCGATATTTTTGCCACATCTTTCAAACGCAGAATGTAACCGCTGCTTGTGGTGATCGGAATATTCTGAATTTGTTCAATCGAACTGATTTGAGAATCAGAACGTATCAAGTACTGCTCACCATTCTTCTCAATATAGCCTGAACCTTTATTCATGCTATTTTTAGAAATAGCATCCAAAATAGTCTTTTGATCTAGACCAATACTTCGTAAATACGCATAGTCGGGCTGTACAACAAATTGTTTTAAATAGCCACCAATCGTATTGATTTCATTCACACCTTCGACATTTCGAAGCTGAGGCTTGATCACCCAATCCTGAAGTGTTCGCAATTCAGTCGGTGAAAGTGGAGTCGGGTTGTTTTTTGCATTTTCCACCGTGTACATGAAGATTTCGCCAAGTCCTGTAGAAACAGGACCCATAGAAGTCGATATACCTCCTGGAAGACTTGGTGTAACCCCTTGCAACTTTTCATTCACTAGCTGACGGGCAAAGTAAATGTCCGTGCCTTCCTTAAAAATCGCAGTCACTTGAGATAAGCCGTATCTGGATACTGATCGGGTATAGTCCAGATTAGGAATACCAGCCAAAGCCGTTTCAATGGGGTAGGTGACCTGGGATTCCATCTCGGTTGGAGATAAGCCCTGGGCCTCACTGTTAATTTGAACTTGTACGTTGGTAATATCGGGTACAGCATCAATTGGCAGTTTAAAATAGTTGTAAACGCCAAATGCCCCTATGAATAGGAAAATGATCAGTACCAGCCAACGATTCTTTATCGAGAGCTTTACAATTTGGTCAAACATAAACGCTACTCCTTAATGATCATGAGTAGCGCCAGATTTACCCAGCTCTGCTTTTAATAAATAAGAATTACCTGCTGCATAAATCTGCCCTGCTTTTAGACCAGATTTAACTTCAACAAAACCATTAAATTTATCGCCTAACTCTAGAGGACGTGCTTCAAAGTCATTCCCGACACGAATAAACACCACATCCCAATCACGGAAGTTTTGCAAAGCATCTTCACGGACAACCATCGGTTTCATGCTCTGGTTTTCAAAGATTTGTGCAGTGATTAACTGTCCTGAACGCCATCTGAACTGGTTGGGAATTTCAATAAAAACTTGCGCAGTTCGTGTTTTTGGATCAATCACGTCACTGATATATTTGATGCGCCCCAATGCTTCTTCTGTGCCTGTTTGAGTTTGAGGCTTAACAGTTACTTTATTATTTGGATTAATGGCATCCAGTTGATCCGCAGGCACATTAACCACAGCAATAAGTTGAGATGTATTGGCAATTTTGAACAATGGAGATGATGGCGTTACATTAGAACCAACAGCACCAAGCACTTGTAGAATCGTACCTGACATTGCGGCTCTGACTTCAATTGTTCCATTACCTGCCCCCCCATAGGAACGGATTAAGCTATTCAGCTCATTGGCCCTAGTCTGAGCATTTTCAAATTCACGTTTGGCATTGATGTAGTCAATTTCAGGTGAAACTTTCTTTTGAAATAAAACTCGTTCCTGTTCCATCTTTTTACGGGCAAATTGTAAGGTATCCAATGCAAGCGTACGTTCCGCATTAAGACGGATTAACTCCTGACTTTGCACAGTCGCTAACAGATCCCCCTGATTCACTTTATCGCCAATTGAACGGTACGTTTTTATTAATTTTCCACTCGTTTTAGGTGTAATAAAGCCTTCAAAATTATCAGGAAATTTAAGTTCACCTTTGAGTTCGAGTGCATTTTCAAACATCATGGGTTCAACTTTTAAAAGTTCCAAACCACTGCTCTTGATACTGCTATCAAGCATAGTGACTCGTCCCTCTTTGGTATCCCATTTCCAAGTATGTTTTTTACCTTGATAATCAACATTGATCACCATCAAGAATGAATGTGGCTCATAGACAATTTCATTCCCAATCAGATAATCGCTTTCAGGCTTAAATGATATGGTTTGTTCTGCATCAAGACGCTGGATAAAAATATTGGCACTAATCTCTTCTGGTTTTAATGGCTTATCTTTAAAGTAGCCATACACCCGTAAATGAGGCTCTACCCCTTCCTCGAAGATTTTGACTTCAGCAGCAAAATCACCATCGCGATATAAACGGCCCCCATGCGGGCCTTTTTCATCTCCTGCTACAGCAACTTTTTCTTCAGTCACCTCATTATGACTTGAAGTTTCGGCTTTATTACCCGTTTTGTACCAAGCGATTGCACATAAAACGACTAATAAAGCGATAACACCTGTAGTAATTAAAGTATTGGTTGGTTTATTCATATTTTCAGGCCTTATTCTTGATCTAAATTGGTCACATAATTTCGTTCAACCTCTGCAATTTGATTTTGCAAAGCCAACCACAAATCGAATCGAGCGAGATGTTTATCCAACCAAATTTGCTTAATAGTATTGAATTCAAGTAAAGAAATTTTTCCTGCCTGATACCCCATTTCAGCAATTCTCAAACTTTCTTTGGTGGCAGGAAGTATGGACTGATCATAATTTTTGATCGAATCAATCAGGTTCGATACTTCAATAGACTTATTTTCTAATTCAATTTTGGAGTTACGGTTTACGAGAATAGAACGAGTTTCTGCATGTACTTGCTCCGCTTGTGCAAGTGCAATGCTCCCCTTATTTCGATTAAAAACAGATAGGGGAATAGATGTAGAAACTAAGAAAACTTGATCATTGGTCTCCTGATAGTTCCTTACCCCTAAACCCAGTGTAATATCTGGCACGGCTTCTTTTTTAGCTAATTCATACTGGGTTTTAGCCAGTTGAGTTTTAAGCAAGGCTTCTTGTTCAGATAAGCTCAGTTTATCCGCAAAGTTAATGCTTAAAGGAACTTCTATTGCTTGATCAGGTAATACAGATATGAATTTGGAACACAGATTTTTTTGAAATTGAACTTTCTTCACTTCGTTCTGATAACGTAGTTTTGATTCAGACGATAAAGCTGAACTCAATTGAACATCAGATGGAATTACTCTGCCAAACTTCAATTTTTCATTCAGAACATGGGCTTGTCTCGCGTTCATCTTGCTTTCGGTAGAATAAATTTCTACCCGTTTTGAAGCCGCATACCAATTTGACATACAAACACGGAAATCGGCTTTTAATTCAGCCTGACGCTTCAATGCCTCAAATTGGTTATTATTCCCTTGAAACCCTGCCAACTGCCTACGCAAAGCGCGTTTATTATTGAGAGGAATATCCTGGGACAAACCAATCATAGTCGTTGGCCCATCAAGATCTTTAAGGTCTGAATTACCTAAATTGTCTAATTCAAGATTAAACGTAGGATTATTAAGTCTACCGGCATATTTCTGATTTATGGCATATGCGTGTTGAGACTGTTGCAAACTCTTCAAAATTGAATCGTTTGAAATTACCTGTTGTTGTAGCTGAACGTAATCAGATGCTGCAAATAATCGAGTCGTTGCTGCTACTAAACCACAGGCAAGAAATATCTGATATTTTTTAGACATGACTTTACCTATACAAAAAAATGGAAATTATTTTTTGTACAGAAAAATCAATTTCTTAGAACAATTAAACCTTTTGTAAATATATAGGAATTACAAAGATATTCTATCCTTTTCCTAAGTGCATAGGATCGAACGGGTCGTTCAAAAAGACTCAGGAAAAGCAGAATGAGCGGGAGGGAAAAACTTAAGAGAAAAACTGGATCAATTGTAATTTGATCATCAGCTTGAATAGGCTTAGTAGAATGATGAAAAGGTGCTTCATCATAACTGGTCCAGTTGTGATTTTTAGTATCTTCTAAGACTTGCTCTTCAGCATGATGAATAAGAGACCATTGGCTGGAACTGTCTGTTTCAACTGAGATAGTCACATCATGATGATGGTCAAGATTTTTAGCTATAACTGGCGCCCATGTGTAAGCTCCCGTTGTTGTTATCGCAAACAAAAACAGGACAAACGCAAGAATAAGTTTTGAGAACTTATTATGTGGCATACGAAAAAATCATCTCGAGATTCGCAGAAAGCATACTGAATAGAACTTCAAAAGTAAATTGTTATCTAAGATAAAAACTATTTGTATTATTTTTAGAAAAAGGTATGAGTAAGCTACCAAAGATAAGTACTCTAATGTTTGATTTCCTCAACAACCTTATTTTGGAATTATCTTATTCAATACCCACTACTGTTGTTATGCCTGTAATAAGGATCTCATTTCCAAATATATAAAGTAAAGCCAACAAAACTTTAAATGTATATAAAAAATGGTTAAATAATTGCAAGGGGGGCTTTAAAACGTTTTAATCGTAAAGCATTTCCTAGTACAAATATTGACGAGAGAGCCATTGCACCAGCAGCAAATACAGGAGAAAGTAGCAGTCCAAATTGCGGATAAAGTACACCTGCTGCAATAGGAATCAGAGCTGCATTGTAAACAAATGCCCAAAATAAATTTTCACGAATATTGGTTATAGTCGCTTTGCTTAAAGCGATAGCATTTGGCACTCCTTTCAGGTTGCCAGACATCAAAACCACATCAGCAGCTTCAATAGCTACGTCTGTACCTGTACCTATCGCTAAGCCAATATCTGCTTCTGCAAGTGCAGGGGCATCATTAATGCCATCTCCAACATATGCGAGTTTACCATATTGATTTTTTAATTTTTTAACGGCCTCTATTTTACCTTCTGGTAAGACTTCTGCAATAACCTCATCAATACCTAGTTTTTTTGCAATCGCTTGAGCTGTATGACGGTTATCACCTGTAATCATGGCAACCTTTAAACCTAACTGATGTAACGCTTCAATTGCAGCAAATGTTGATTCTTTAATTGGATCTGCTACAGCAATAATGGCAGCAAGTTTCTGGTCAATCGCAACATAGAGAGGGGTTTTTCCTTCTTCTCCCAAACGATCCGAAAATTGAGAAAAAACATTAGGATTCAAACCTAGTTTTTCCATATATCGATCTGCACCAATATGAACCAAATGTTCAGACACCGTTGCTTCTATTCCATAGCCCGTGACTGACTTGAAATCAGCAACAGGAGACAGGATTAATTCCTTATCTATAGCGGCTTGTACAATTGCTCGAGCAATAGGATGCTCAGACTTTGATTCAACGGCTGCCATAAGTGAAAGTACGGCATTGTATTCAAAACCTTCTAAGACATGCAGATCGGTTAAAATTGGTTTCCCTTCAGTCAGGGTCCCTGTTTTATCAACAGCAACCACTTTAGTTTCTTTGAGCAGCTGCAAAGCTTCCCCTTTACGGAATAAAACACCCATTTCAGCACCACGCCCAGTTCCCACCATGATTGATGTAGGCGTTGCAAGTCCCATCGCACAAGGACATGCAATAATGAGTACAGCAACCGCGTTCACTAAACTAAACGTTAGGGCTGGTTCAGGGCCGAAGATAAACCACGTAAGAAAAGTTAAAAGAGAGAGACCCATTACTACAGGTACAAACCACATGGTAATTTTATCAACCAATGCCTGAATCGGCAGCTTGGAACCCTGTGCCTGTTCAACCATTCGGATGATTTGAGAAAGCACTGATAAACTACCAACAGAGGTGGCTTTGATATTTAAGCTGCCACTTTGGTTAATTGTTCCTCCTACCACAGTAGAGCCTATCATTTTTTCAACGGGCATAGGCTCGCCAGTAATCATGGATTCATCAATAAAACTTTGGCCGTGAATAACTTCACCATCGACAGGGATACGCTCGCCTGGTCTAATCTCTACAATCGTTCCTGTTTGAACTGGCACTGTTGCAAATAACCACGAATGGTAAGCTGAAGACTGTTTTAGCTAAAGGTGCAGCATATGAATCCTTTCCATGGTCGGCATTTTCAGGGCGAAATCATTCTTTGGGCTGTGCGCTGGTATTGTAAATATGGCATTAGCTATCGTGAACTGCAGGAAATGCTGGCCGAACGGGGTGTGAATGTTGATCACACGACTATTTACCGTTGGGTTCAACGTTATGCTCCTGAAATAGAAAAACGTTTACGCTGGTATTGGCGTAATCCTACAGATCTGAGCTCGTGGCATATTGATGAAACCTATGTAAAAGTGAATGGACGATGGTCTTATCTGTATCGTGCAGTCGATCAACGTGGCGATACCATTGATTTTTATCTTTCTTCTAGACGTAATACCAAATCAGCATATTGTTTTCTTGGAAAAATTTTAAATAATGTGAAGAAGTGGCAAATTCCACAAGTGATCAACACGGATAAAGCACCCACATATGGACGTGCTTTATCACGGTTAAAACGGGAAGGTAAATGTCCACCAGACCTTGAGCACAGGCAGATTAAGTATAAAAATAACGTGATTGAATGTGATCATGGCAAGCTAAAGCGGATCATCAGGGCCACATTAGGATTCAAATCTATGAAGACGGCTTATGCCACAATTAAAGGTATTGAAGTCATGCGTGCACTACGTAAAGGACAAGCATCGTCATTTTATTATGGTCAGCCTCAGGGTGAAGTGTGTCTAATCAACAGGGTTTTCGGTCTCTAAGTACTTTTTAAAGGGAACATCATCGACTCAAATCTCTATTTGCAACAGTGCCGTTTGGAGTAGGGGTGGCAACAGTTCAAAGAGCCTTGAAAATAGATATTAAAGATGGTGATTGAACTCTATTAATTTATGTATGCACATATAAAGTTTGTTAACACATTTTTAATGTGATAGATTTTACAGAGAGGCGCTATATATGACATATCAAGAATTTCAGATTGAACTTATTAAAATTGGTTTAACAATTAAAGAATTAGCTACCTTGATAGGTATGAATCCGAATTCTATAACTAACTATAAGAGCAAAGAAATTATTCCTTTAAATTTAGCAATTACAGTCTCATTGATATCTAGCTTAAAAAGTAATGGCATTGATCCAGAATTGGCTATCAATGAAGTAAAAAGAAACCATTTTAAGGACTTTCTACAGTCCAATAAAAATAAGGAAATTTGATTGTATGTAAAAATTCTAATTAAAAATAAAGGTCAAGAAATTTTTGGATTTCTTTTAAATGTAACTCTTACAAATTCGAAATAATTCCCATTTCAATTTATAAGAAGCGTTATTAATTAATATTTAGACATATATACGTCGTGTTAAGCGAGCGATTGTAATATTATAGTCTTTGATTTAAAAACTTAGATAACATAATGAATAGCTTAGGAAATTTAAAAGGTCTAATTGAGAGATATAATCAGGATATCGAATTTTACCGTTCTACTCGATATAATGAAACTCAACTACGTACTGATTTTATTGATCAATTTTTTGCCATTTTAGGCTGGGATATAACCAATGTTACTAGAAAAAGTACTCATGAACGTGAGGTTTTGGTTGAAGAAGGAATTCGATTTAAGTCTAATGAAAATACAAAAAAGCCAGACTATACCTTTCGTCTCTTTTCAGAGCGTAAATTTTTTGTAGAAGCTAAAAAACCAAGTGTTCATATTGATATCGATCCTGAATCAGCAAAACAAGTCCGTCGCTACGGATTTACCGCAAAGTTGAAGATTTCAGTCCTTACCAATTTTGAATATATAGCGATATATGACTGTTCGAACCCAGTTTCTGAAAGTGATTTAGCATCAACTTCTCGAATCAAGCTTTACCATTACACAGAACTTGTCGATAACTTTGATGAAATTAAGAAATTAATTGGGAGAGAAAGCGTTTACTCAGGCCAATTTGAAACAGAATGGTCAGATATTGAAAGTAAGATATCTCGTTTTAGTGTAGACGATTTATTTCTACAGCAAATCAATAATTGGCGGGTAATGTTAGCGAATGATTTTATTTCTATAAAACCGGAATTAAATGAAGAACAGCTTAATGATCTAACTCAGGACTATATAAACAGTATTGTTTTTCTTCGAGTTTGTGAAGATAGAGAGTTAGAAGACTATGAGACACTTTATCACTTTGCCAAAAACAAAGATTTTAAGTCACTAGTTGATAAATTAAAACTTTCCGATAAAAAGTATAACTCAGGATTATTTTCCTTATCATATATCAATCAACTTATAAATAACCAAGAATCATATATTTGGACTATTATTGAGCAACTATATTTCCCTCAAAGTACTTATTCATTTTCGGTATTTTCTTCAGATATTTTAGGAAATATTTATGAAGTATTTTTAAGTGAAAAGATTCGTCTCAATCAATATGGGAAAATCGAAATTACGCCCAAGGCGGAACACCTTGATAGAGATGTCGTCACAACCCCTACACACATTATAAAAGAGATAATACGAAATACTGTTATAGAGTTCTGTCAGGGCAAAACAGATAAACAAATATTAAACTCAAAATTTGCAGATATTGCTTGTGGTTCAGGAGCATTTCTTCTAGAAATATTTCAGGTCATACAAGATATACTAATCGATTATTACATCGAACATGATCGTTCGAAATTGCAACAACTTACTGAACATAGTTTCAAATTAAAGTTTCCAGTTAAAAAGGAGATTTTAAATAATTGTATTTATGGAATCGATAAGGATTTTAATGCTGTAAAAGCATGTTCGTTTGGATTGCTATTAAAACTTCTTGAAGGTGAATCAAAAGAAACTATTACATCAGATATTCCAATTTTACCGAAGACTGATGAAAATATTTTGTTTGGTAATAGCTTGATAGAACTAACAGATAATGTAAAGAGTACTGACGTTTTAGCGATTAATCCCTTCAATATTGATCTTCAATTTGATGTAATCGTAGGTAATCCGCCTTATATGGCAACTGAGCATATGAAGCAGCTCACTCCTTTAGAACTACCACTATATAAAAAGAAATATAAATCAGCATTTAAGCAGTTTGATAAGTATTTTCTCTTTGTTGAGCGGTCATTACAGTTACTTAAAGACAATGGTTATCTAGGTTATATCCTGCCATCAAAATTTGTAAAAGTAGGTGCAGGTAAAAACTTGCGACAACTACTAGTAGATAGTAAATCTCTTTGTAAGTTAATTTCATTTGGTGCAAACCAAGTTTTTAAAAATAAGACTACTTATACTTGTTTGTTATTTTTAAAAAAATCACAACAGACTGAGTTTTCTTTTTATGATGTGAAAGACTTTAAAAAATGGCTAGCTCGGGATGAAGACGTTGTAAATACTAGTACCTATGAAATTGCTAATCTTGATGCAGATACATGGATTTTAGAAAATGAAATAAATCAAATTCTAGAACTAATGTATAGAAACTCTCAACCTTTAGGTAATATTTTAGGTAAAAAAGCAATTGCTAACGGTATACAGACAAGTGCTAACGAATATTACATTCATAAGGAAATTAAAACCGAAGATGGGTATATTTACTTTGAGTACCAAGGCAGTATTTACCACGTAGAAAAGGAGCTTACGAGACCTTACTTTGAAACTCAACGCTCAGGTGATGATCACTTTTACACATATAAAGATGTTGAGCCTAATGCTTTTGTGATTTATCCATATAAGAAAGTAAGTAATCATATTGTTTTTGTAGAATACGAAGAACTAAGGACTACATATCCAAAAATGTTCGACTTTCTCCATCTAGTGAAAGAACATCTTGATAACGACAAACGTTCTATAAAACCAGATCCTACGACATCCAATGAATGGTATAGATATGGACGTAGCCAAGCACTCGAAAATTGTGATGTTCCTCAGAAAATTATTGTGGGAGTTTTATCAAATGGCTACAAATACTCTATAGATAATCATCGAACTTTTGTTTCTTCTGGAGGGACTGCCGGATATAGTATTATTAATGTGCCTGAACATAGTCCATACTCAATTTATTATATACAAGCTCTTCTATCATCTAAGTATTTAGAATGGTTTGCATCAGTTTATGGCGAAGTATTTAGAGGTGGATTTATTGCTCGTGGAACGAAAGTACAGACTCGTATGCCTATTCCTATAATTGATTTCGAAAATCAGTCGGAAAAAGAGAAGCATGATCAGATAGCTAGTCTGCAAGCAAAAATGAATAAGCTATACACAGATCTTTCCAAAGCAGACAACCGTTCAAGAATCACGTTAAAAAGACAATTTGATGCTATGGTTTT
This sequence comes from Acinetobacter sp. CIP 51.11, assembly GCF_000369665.1. Taxonomy (GTDB): domain Bacteria; phylum Pseudomonadota; class Gammaproteobacteria; order Pseudomonadales; family Moraxellaceae; genus Acinetobacter; species Acinetobacter lwoffii_S. Next base: position 17,074 of record NZ_KB850131.1, on the reverse strand, counting down.
AGAAATGAATGACCTGCTTAAAATTCTTTTCGACTTAGGTGATTTTGATAAAAATATACCAAATGTGAACGAACTATATAGCTCACTCTAACAAAGAAGTAGGGAGGAAATAAATTTCCTCCCTACTTCATATTATATAAATTATCTGCCAATAGATAAATTTTAACTATACAACACGCAAATATGTAATTTTATTTACGCATACGACGATCACGCAATTTTTGCCAGATTTTCATAAGCTCTTCATTATCTTGTTTAGAGAACCCTAATTTAGTGAAAATGGCTTCGCCTTGGTTTCTAATAACTTCCTCAACTTTTCCATCCTTTACTAATTGGTTCAGAGTATCAGGATCATGTTTATAATCATCAATTACAGGTATATATAGCTTCTCAATTTCAGAAGGAACAAGCTCCAACACACCTCCACCATAATATCTACCTTCTAATTCTGCTGTGATAGCAGTTAACGGGTTTAAGAAGCTACAAACTAAATTTTCAGCATTTGTGAAACTAGATGTAATACGATAGGCCGTATCAGTCGTATAAGCTCCGACGCTATTCAAAATTAGTCTAGGGGCCTCATGACAGCGCTTTAGCATCCCAATCTCTGTACTATAAATTGATGGAACTTTATACCAAGGCTTTCGTATACGACACTTATACCGTTCATTGAGCTTTTCCTGCTCTCCAAGTTGTATATAATTCTGAACACTTAAAGGAAGTTCATTGTAATCAGATTCAATATACAAAAAGTTTGTTGGAAGGTTTTTTAACTGGTTAGATTTATGCTGATTCTCATCATATAAAATACCTGGACAATGTTGGCTTTTACCAAACATTGGATGAGCATAAGCTGAAAGGTTGTATGTCTCTACAGTTTCATTATCTACTAAGAAGAATTTATTAGCTCCAGTTACAATACCAACATCTACTGTAGCTATAGTTTTAAATTTGTGAACTGATTCATGACTAATAATCTTATTAATTAATGAAATTTCACTTTTATTTAAGACTGCTTTAGTCCATTTGCCCTCTACTGTTTCACCATTAATCCCTAATGTTTCATTGAATAATACCTCAGGACTTTTTTCCAAAAACTCAGAACCTTCGACACTAAAAATACCAACACCTTCAGATGGTATGCTGATATCGGTTTTTTTCTCTGCCATGATAATTACAGCACCTTGCAGAGTATCTTCAAACCAGATTTCTTTTGGATCTATGATCACAATCTTTGAACAAATTTCACCCATATAGCTACGCAAAGACTGAGCATGCATTACATTAATTATCTCAGATGGAATAACCATAGCCATACGCCCACCCTTGTTTAATAGAGCAAGCGTTGATAATAAGAAAGGAACCCAAGCATTCGTGTGTTTAGTAAATTTTTGATCTAGTTGTTTAAAAACAAGTTCTGCCTGTTCCTGAAATGACTTTTCTAAAAACTGATATCTAATGAAGGGAGGATTACCTATAACTGCATCAAATAATTCAATTTTTTTATCAAGTTGATCATTCGCCCATACTAAAAAATCGCCAGACGTAACACTAGCATTTTTGAATCCTAATTCTGAACACAGGTTAGATGCTTTTTGAACTTCAGTATCAAGCAATTCAAAACATGACAGTTCAATATTTTTGTCACACTTGTTGTTGTGTAAAGCTTGAATAAATACTCCATCACCACAACTTGGTTCAAGCACCGATTTGGGCTGCTTTTCCAATACCCATTTAGAAACAAAATCTGCCAAATTTTGAGGAGTATAATAACCGCCACGTAATTTTTGAGTGGTCTGATCTACTTTAAATTTCATTACGTTCCTTCAAAAAGCTTTTAATAAGTTCTGGCTTATTTTCCTCTATATGCTTATGCGCTTTATCAGTGAACCAGTCTTTCAACGTTTGCTGTTTATGAGCTAAGATCGAGTAAAGAGCTTTCTTTAATTCGGGGTCTACTTCCAGAACTATACGTCCTGATTCACCTTTTGCCATGATGTAACCTATATGATGCTTGTTATGTTACATAGGTTACATTCATTTTAATTAAGGTAAAATATAAATTTGAGAAATTAAATTTAATTGAATATTAATCAATCAATTATTTGTAGCTAATAGAATTATACTTAGATTAGTTTTTGCTTATAGTATGATATTTTAATAAATATCATTTAAATTTAATATCAATAAAATAAAACACTTACACACAACATAGTATGGCGCTTTATTGCTTTCATATAGAAGGATCTAGGACAAGAGATGCTGAATGCACGTAAGAGCATTCAAAAATAAAAATGTATACTATTATTTTAATAATTTCATAGTTTTAATATGTTCACAACAAGATTTCCTTTCAGTAAAGCCAAAAGCCAATCTAATGATGGAGAGTTTGACTATAATTCTTTTTTAGTCAGATTAAGAAATTTGGACTCAACAAATATTGATTTATTATCACCATTGTTAGATCCAAAATTTGATTGGAATCAATGGACTATGAAAAACTATGAATTAGCCCTAAATTCTATCAATACTATCGCTTTACTAGCACATGAATACACACATTTTTTGGATACAACAGCAACGACATGGGGACATGAATATACTTATAGAAAACTGCTAATATTATCTGAAGACAATCCTGATAAACTAGATAATAGAATCAATGTTCTCCAACTGAACATTTCAGAAATCAATAACTTACATTCTGATTTAATTAAAACTACTAGTTCTAATTACAATGATTTGATATCAATCAATCATTACTATAACTATAGTGAAGATCATGGATCTGTCGTATTGATACGCTTAAACTATCCTAATGATAAAACGGATGAAATCCCTGTATCAATGTTAGCTGTCAATGAAGGTCATGCTTACTGTAATGAAACTATCTATAAACTTAATTTATGCAAAAATATTGCAGATCAAAATTTAAAACAAACTTTAATATCTATAATTAATAAAGATTTCGAGTTCTTTATAAATCAAACTGTTTTTTCAGAATATAATATCCTAATAAAATTATCTCATATTCACTTTAAAAATGATTTTACTAATGAGGAAGTCTTATATCTAACATCATCTATTTTAGGCTTCTCCTTAGACTGCCACGATATGTTATTAACTAGCTTCAGTTATCTACTTGAACAAACAATTTCTAAAGAAAATTTCTTTGTAGCTCAGGCCATAACACAAGATATGAGAAGGGGGACATCAAGACATTATTTAGCATTTAAATTAATTTTAATATTTTATGAAATCTACAAAAAAAATGCTAAATATAAGGATATGATTAAAAATATAGCTAAAAATCAAAACTCTAAGATGAATTTTGATTTAGTTATAGAATATCTTCTAGACAAAGATCCAACTACTAGTAAATCTTTTTCGTTCATGAAAGAGTATTTTGAAAAACTTGTTAAAGAACAAGAAAAAGATTTTAAAAACGAATATATATTTAAAGAGTTATCAGGCAATAGTAAAATATACGAAGAAGATAACTATGTAATAACTGATTTAAATAAATATAAATTCATAGATTTTCTATTAAATGATGATTCCATTATTAAATTTAATAATAGAGTTGACTTAGACATAGAAGAATATTACTTAACAGATTTAAATGAGAAATTTTCTATTATCAATAAAGCTTACGACAAGATTAAAAAATTTCACATGAATCCATATGAAACTGAAGTAGACTTCTTGCGTTAGTCAAATTTTAAGCAGTCGAAAGCTATATTTTATGAGGTTTTAGCCAATTCAAAAATTAGATAAAACTATACTTTCGCAAGAGGTCTAGTGACAATACAAAATCTAAAGAATAATTATAAATAATAGCCTAAGCAGGATTATATATAAAGCCCTATATTCTGTTTTAGGATTATTTCCCAATTTTTTTTGAGTAATAAAGTTAAACAATAAGTAATAAACAATAATACTTAGTAACAAAGTTTCATACCAAGTTTCAAAAGAAAGAAAATATATTCATTATTTTCAGCATATTGGAATATTGGTATGAAACTCTGTTTATTTTAATAGAATAATACTTAGATTAGTTTTTGCTTATAGTATGATAATTTAATATCATTTAAATTTAATATCAATAAAATAAAACACTTACACACAACATAGTATGGCACTTTATTGCTTTCATATAAGGATTAGGTGCCAGTATGCTACCTGATAGAAATTGGAAAATGTTACGTAATAAGCTTTCTCCCAATTACTTTAAATGGGATCAACTTATGAGTGTTAAATAATTAGTCATGACTAAGATAGTTTTTTTGTATGTGGCTTGTCACCTGGCTAAAAGGAATAACAGGAATTGAAATTAAAATATGCAGCATTTATAGCTCTCTTAATAGTAGTGTCTGTTATGCTCTTTAAACAGGTTTATAACCCTTACTTTGATCAGGATAAAGAAGTAAAGACGTTTAGCTTTAATGGAAAAAAATTAACGGCTCTTTATCTGTATAGGGAACATGATCAAGAAATAGGATTTAAAGAAAATCCTTTATTAAAACCGTTAGTTTTTACATGGAAAAAGCCAATTTACACCTGTTTTAATATGGTCAATGTACCTTATGACTTAGAGATATTTTTCTTTAATGCAGATAAAAGAATTATTGGGTCGGCTGTAATGGAAAAATTTTCCCAAAAACAATATTGCCCAAAAGAAAATATTTTATATGCACTGGAAGTTTTAAAAGAGCATTAAAAATGCCATACCCAATGCTATATTACACTATTGAAAGAATTTAAAAAATTACTTAAAAATTAGGGGTTAAAATGCTTTTAAAGATAGATCATCTTAGCAACTTTGGTATATTTCAAAATTTCATCTGGGATGAAACAGTACTTGATAAGCAATCCAACATTAAGCAATTTAAAAGATTAAATGTCATTTATGCCCGTAATTATTCAGGTAAAACAACACTTTCTCGACTGATGCAATGTATAGAGTTTAAACAAAACAATCCTTACTATAATGGGTGCAGCTATGAATTGAAATTTGAAAATAATCAAAGTTACCTTGCTCATACCATTCAGAATTGTTCTCGTAATGTAAGGGTGTACAACAAGGATTTCGTAGATAATAACTTGGGTTGGGATAAGGACTCTAAGGGCAACATCAAAGCCTTTAGCGTAATGGGACAGGAAAATATCGAAATTGCAAAAATTATAGAAAAAGTAAAATTATATTTAGAGGAAAATATAAATAATCCTGAGACCTTTAGTTATTATATTGCTAAAGCAAAATCAAGACTTATAGAAACAGAAGCAAAAGAAAAGTCTGAGACGAACAAACTAAAAGAAGAATGCGCCAAACATGCAAGACAACTTAAAGAAAATCGAAGTATATATGGTGTTAAAGCCATGTATGAAAGGACTGATCTTGAAAGAGATTTAAGAGAAATTAAGCCTCTTTATTATGTCCCCCTGTCTGATGAAATGATCCAAAAACTTGAATTACAGATACAAGATATTGAAAAGTCAGATATTGAAGACATCAAATTAAACTTGATTAATATATCAACAATTTGGCGAAATGTTGAAGCGATTTTGAAAGAGAAAGTGACTCCTAGTCAAATCATTCATGAGTTAGATCAGAATCAGGAATTATCGAATTGGGCATTTAATGGAGTTCAATTGCATAAAATCAATAATTTAGATAACTGTTCATTTTGTGGTAGCGAAATTAGTACTGATCGTTTATTAAAATTAGATAATTATTTCGATAAAAAAATTTTAGAACTTAGCCAAAAAATTGATGATTTGATTAAACAGATCGAATCGAATAATAAAAAAATTACTAATTTTATTAACCACGAATTGCCGAATAGTGAATTGTTTTATAGAGATTTGCAGAAGGGATATATTGATCATAAGAAAAAATTAGAGCTTGAATTGGCTAAACTATCCAATTTTAATCAACAATTGATTGTTGAGTTAAATAAGAAAAAAAATAAATTACACACATCTATTAAAATTGAAAATTTAAACATATCTGTTGACCAATATAGTAATTTTATAACCGAAGTAGATGGGTATGTTCAGCTTCATAATGCTAGAAATCAAGACTTTATAAAAACCAAAGAGATCGCTCAAAAAAAATTAAAAGATGATAATTTATTCAAATTCCTTCTATATATTGATTATGAGAATACTTCGAAATTAATTAAAAAATGTGTAGAAGAAAAAGAAAAAGCTAAACAGACTCAAAGCACTATTTTAGAAAATCATCAAAAATTTACAGAAGAGTTGGAGGTTCTTAAAACAAAACGTGTGTCCAAAGAATCAGGTCTTTCGCTGGTTAATGAATACTTGAATCGGTACTTTTCTGCTCATCACTTGGAACTAGTTGCCAAAGATAATAATACTTCTTTTAAAATTATAAGACATGGCAAAGAAGCACAGTATTTAAGTGAAGGGGAGTGTAGCCTTATTTCATTTTGCTATTTTATGGCTACGCTGAAAGATGCTGATTTAAAAGAAACAATCGTTTGGATTGATGATCCTATTAGTAGTTTGGATAATAATAATATTTTCTTTATTTTTGGATTAATTGATTCAGAGCTGTGCAGGCCGAATGAACAAAATGAGGGGAAATATAAACAGTTATTTATTACTACACATAACTTAGAATTCTTTAAATATTTAAAGAGCATTAAACCTGTAACAAAGCGAAACATTGAATACTTCATCATTGAACGTAATGCTACTGAAAGTCATATCAAACTAATACCAGAACATATAAAAAAGTATTCCACAGAATACCATTACCTTTTTTCCAAAATTTATCAAATTCATAAAATTAGCGAATCTGAAATTAATGAAGATATATCATATAATTTTGGTAATAATTTAAGAAAATTTTTGGAAGTTCACTTGGCCTTTAAGTATCCAAATAATAAAGATTACACTGATAACCTTCGATCGTTTTTTTCAAATGGTCATAACTTTTCTATTATTAACCGTGTAACTAATGAAAGCTCACATCTTAAAGAACACTTAGAAAGAGGTTTAAGAGTATACGATACTAGTGAAATGAAGCAAATTGCAGACATCATAATTACAAAGCTAAAAGAAAACGATGAGTGTCAATTTAATGAGCTTTTATCAGGATTAATTTAGTTTTCAGGGGGGGCGAAATCGTTTTATCTATTTCCTTTAGATTATTGGGTATCTAAATCTACCTCAGTAATGAGTGAAAAATAAGGCACATTATTGTGCCTTACCTTATTATCTATCTTGTTCTTTTCCCTTGCTCTTTCCCTGCTGCGGATCTGGCTTATTAGGTTGAATCTGTGGCTCTGGTGTTAGTTTTTTCACTTCTACCTGTTTCCGTAAATAGTCCACTAGATCAATTGCAAGTTTTCTATCTTGCGGATCTGGTGACTGTGATAGAGCTTTAGTAATCTCCTTGTAATGCGTCAATGCTTCTTTTTCTTGCTGTTTAGCTCTCTGGACACGTTCTGGACTAGCCTTATTTTTACCATATCGCTTAAACGCTTTGCCCTGCTCTTTCATTTGTTTGACTGACTGCTTATCACCTCTATTTTTTTGCAACCTAGCTATACGCTTTGTGGCGTTAGCTTCAATCCCTCTGGATCTTAATTTCTCAGCAAAGCTTTCACGCCATTCCTGAAGTTCAGCCTTCCTGATATTTAACCGATCACCTTTTTCAGAAACAGCTTTAACAACAACATGCACATGCGGGTTTTCACTTGGATCTTTTGAAGGGTCATTGGTAAAGGTGTGCTGCACCAGCATATATTTATGGTCTTTAAAATGTTCCTCTGCAAATTCTTTTGCAGCATCATAAACGCCTTTTTCATCCGTACCTTTCGGCATAGATAACACAATATTAAAAGCCTGCTTATATTTAGATTCTTCATCAGAAATAGGTGTACCTGACATTTGCCAATCTTCAGCAGTATCTTCTATATCATCCTTGCCATTAATTTTATTTCCGTCCTGATCAATTCCCTCTAAATGTCCATTCCTTGTGATATATCCCATGTGGGCTTTCACCTTCCCCATAGAATTACCTCCACCAGTAACTTTGACCATTACTTCAGGTGTTTTTTTACTGATTCTATTTAAAGTTTCTTTAACGCTATTTGGAGATGATTTAGCTGAATGGCCAGATCCATTCTTAGGCTTAGAGAGATCATTTAAAAAAGTATCTAAACTTTGGGTCTGATTAACACGCTTAACTTTAGATCCGTTAAGTAGCTGCTCACCATGAGCAAGCAAAGTGCTTTGCACTTCTCTGGTATTCTTACTGCTTCCGTTAGCCATTATTCCCACCTCTTTTTATTGCGCTCTAATAGAGTGAAAACATGCCTAACTTGAGCTTTTACTAGCTGATGCACTCGCTCGACAAATTCTCTATCGTAAGATTCATAAATACCCTGATTCATATTCTTAGCCATTTGGTTTAGGTTTCTACCAATCGCCAAAAGCTGACTATTTGATTCACCAAGTTTAAGAGCTTCTTCCTGGCTAAAGAATATTGAATCTTTTGTGACATTAGCTGTTAAAACCGAAATGATATATTGATTCGGTTTCATGCCGACCTGTGCTGCTTTTTCATTAATGGCTTTCATCAAACTTGGTTTAAGCCGTAATTCTTTGCGTGATGTTTTTTCAAACACATCTATAACGTCTTGCGTTTTTTCTATTTCAGATAACTTTTCATTGATCATTTTTTTGATCAGGTCGTCTGGATCTACTTCTTCAAACTTAGCTAACTGATAGATTTTTTCGGCTAAGTCCTTTTCCAAATTCAAGGGAAAATCTTGTCCTGAATAATCAGGATCATTTTCTTTTTTATAGGCATTTTCTAAAGACTTCTGGAAAGGCTCACCTTTCTTGATTCCTTGCTTTTCACACTTAGCTTGCCACCAGTCATAAACGGCATTGCTAACCCTAAATTTTAAAACTTGATCCAAGTTTGATTTCGTCATGATTCCAGTACCTTTATCGAAAGTAATATTTTCGATAGCTATTCGGAAAGAATAGTATAACCTTAATTTGTGACACAAATTAAGGTTTTTAACGGCTTCGGCCTATCCTGCCCTAGATTATATACCTTCATTTTCCCTCTTTTCTCCTTAGTCATGACTAAGGGTAATTAAGCCAGGTGGTCAGGATAACCTGCCCCCAAAAAAAAACCTTGCATAAGCAAGGTTTTTTTCCATTTGTAGGTTTAGGCTTCTTGTAAATACTCAATTTCAAGGCTTCCGCAATCTACAGATACCTCTGTTCCATCCTCGTATTTGATCCATGCAAAACCCAAAGAAGTAGGCTTTTTGTTTAGCATCAGGTTTGCTTGTCGGCCGTCATGAATAACGACTAAAAGCGGTTTTTTGATTTTGTCTGGTTCTTCTTCTTTAGCTTCTGCCTGCTCTTTCTGGTTCGACTGATCCATCAGTTTTTTAACTTCTGGTTCTTCAGTCGCTTTAGCTTGATTATCCCCCTTAAAATTGAAAGATTCATTATCATCAATAATGGCGGTTTGCTCTTGGCTTTCTTGCGCCTGTGGTTCTGGATCTGCTTCAGTCGCTTGAGCTTGCTTAAGTTCTTTTAACTTTTTAGATAAAGCCTGAACTCTAGACCTGATAATGTCCTGACCATTCTCTAAAGATTCATCTACCCAAGCGGATACTTCTTCTGGGAATGATTCCCAAAGTTTGCGTAAGTCATATAAAGTCTTTGGAGATTTAAAACCTGCATCATAAGCCTTAGATAAGCACTCTGGCATATCTACTAAAGCTAAGTGAGTAGAAATGAAAACAGGATCTTCATTTAGCTTTTTAGCGATTACATTTTTCTTCTCGCCTTGCTTAATTTTCTTTTGGATGAAAAGTGCAAGCTCAATAGGTGAATGGTTAAGGCGTTCTTTATTCTCCATGACCTGATCATAATCATCATGATCATTATCAACAAAAGCAGGGATAGTTTCCTTGCCAACCATCACTGAAGCTCTAAAACGTCTAGCTCCATAATTGATGATCCACTTGCCTTGTTCTGTTGGGTGGGGCTTAACACTAATAGGTGTTTTAACTCCACGAGCCTTAATTGATTCGACCATTTTTTGCATCTGATCTTCTGGAAATTCAACACGCGGCTGATCTGGATCTTCAAGAATATCTGTAAGTGGAATCTGTTTAGGTGTTCCGTCTGCTACTGGTGCAGGATTACCTAGATCAATACCTTCCAAAGCTGATAAATCTAACATTCCTTAAATCTCCATAAACTTGTTAATGCTTTCAAAAACTGTTTTTAATTCAGCCCACGCGGTAAAACCGCTAGTTTTACCTAATTTATTTGTTGGTATGCCTTGCGCTTGCGCTTCAGCGATTGCAGTCGTTTTTTTAACAAAAGCATAGCTACCGTCTGAGTTTTTGATCAGGTACTTTGAAAAATGCTGAACAATAGCTTTTAGGTTGTCTTTCTGGAATGGAGTTGGTTCAACAATATTCGGAAGGATGCCGATTAATTTTAAATTTGGGTTTAGCTTTTGATTAATCGCTTGGATCTGCTTGAGTAATCCACCGATACCGTCAATAGCTTCCTGATTCAACTGAATTGGACTTAAAACATAGTCACTAACAATCAATGAAGCCACTTGGCGGATGTCGGGATTTGGATTGGTATCAATCAGGCAAACGTCAAATAAAGAATCAACTGATTTTATAAACTTCTGGTAATTGGTGGCAAAGCTATTATGCAAAGTGCCATTTTTTTCAATAGCTGTTAATTCTGGTGTTGCTTGTACCACAGTAAAGGCTTCAGGATTTGAAATAGTTTGATCTTCTTTGGTCAGCATGTCGAAAGCAGATACATTAGCTACAGTCACAGCCCCGCCAGTAATCAAGGCTTTTGTAGTGTTTTTCTGGTGGTCTAGATCAATGACTAATACACGCAAGCCCAAAGAATTTAAATAGTGTGCATACTGGCAAATGATTGCAGATTTACCCACACCGCCCTTTTGATTTGAAGCAACAACTTTTTTCATATTTCACCTAGTTTAATGGCTTATTAAGGGTCGCCCTATTGCGTCCTTATGCTGTATATTTTAACGTCCACCCGTGGACATTGCAAGCATTTTTTAGTCATGACTAAGTTTTTTATCATAAAAAAATCCTCCCATAAAGGGAGGACGTAAATTAAAAATCTTCAGGATAACCGATTGTTATGACTGGCTCTCCTTGATCTCCACCATGTACGTGTAATTCTAAAATATGATTTCTCTTGCGACCTGCGCCTGTGATAATCACAGTAAAGCGTACCCTACTAGGGCTTAGGTGTGTCTTATATGCTCGGCTAATCCATAAAATGTCATGAATAACACCCTCCAAGTCATTAAGCCATTTTTCATTTTTTACAGCCTTATCAACTACCGCCCAAAGTTCAGAAGTGAAGCAGATAGGATGCTTATAATGTTCTTTTGCAAGTCCATCTAATTTAGGACTAAGAGAATTTATTGCAACTAGAAAACCATCTTCAATGGCTTGGTGACGAGTGTAAACTGAAATGTATTGTTCCATGATTTTTAACCTGTCTTATTTCAGGTCGCCCGATGCGTCCTGATAAAATCATTATATCAGTCCACCTGTGGACATTCAAGCGAAATCTTAGTCATGACTAATTTTTTATAGGGAAAATTGAATAGAAAAATATCCGTTTTAATACCTGGCTAAACTGCTTTTCAGATGCTCTTATTTTCGTTTCTTAGGCTGCTAACGGCCTTTTTTACTGAAGTTAGTCAACCCACACAGAACCAACCTAAACAAGCCAAAATGAGCACATATAAAGCAGAACAGATAGACAATTTTTTATGTTTTTTAGATAAGTTGAAAACAAAAAAAATCGCCACCAAAAAAAACCTCCCATTGTGGGAGGTTTTGCTTAAACGGCTAAGTTATAAGTAATTCTGTAATCTTCAAAGTAACCATTTTCATTATCACCCCTTCTGATTCTTTCAATATGAGTAACATTGTGAGCTACTCGGCAATTAATCATGATTTTTTCTATTTCTTGGAATAGTGTTTTTTCATCAAAGATTGGAAACCAAATATTATAGTTAGATCCAGTCAAAACCTCATGACCGCAAAAATGAACTAGTTTACCTGTAGGATAGTTTGTAAAGATTGCAACTATTGAAGCTCGCATAATTAATACCTGTTTTATTTCAGATCGCCCGATGCGTCCTGATAAAATCATTATATAAGTCCACCTGTGGACATTCAAGCAAAAACTTAGTCATGACTAAAAATATTGAAAAAAAAAGCCCCCTTTCGGCAAGCCCCTCTGGGGTATATAGCAATTATTGTGATATCCCCATGAAAGGGAGAAATAAAACAACACCAGCAATGCGTCTTGGGCTTGCTGATGCTATTTTACCGATTGATGATATTTTGTATTACGGTTAATTCACATATAGATAAAGATTAATAAACGATGTGAAGTTTAATCTTTTTCATCAGGCTCATCTTCATCATCACCATTCAATTCATTTTTTATTGTTTTGCGTAATTCATGTGAAAAATGAGGATTTTCCTGTATAAGGCTTAAAAACTCCTTAACATCACTATCCGATGATATCCAATTGATTTGTGGGTTTTTATAATATGCTGTAATAAATTGAATAATTTGTTCTTGAGTGAACTTTGGCACAAAACTTTTTAATTTACTAATTTGAATATGTGTTTCTGCAAAATTAGGACTATTTACGAGTTTATTCAATTGTTCTGAAATATATGTTTTCTCAAATTCTTCATCAGCACTATCTAAGATATGTATCAAACTAACAATTGAATCTAAGTAAATAATTCGACCATTTTTCTTCGTACTCCATTCTTGAGCAAGATATGGGTTTACTTCTTTATCTTCTAATGGATTTGAAAAATCCTTATCTCTTGATACCAGATATAAATCTGCACCTTCAGGAACTGCTGATAACAGATATAACCAATTGAGAGCATCCCCATAAGAATCCTTTTTACCTGGTGGATAGCCAAAGTCAAAACGATCACGCGCAGCTAACTTCTCTGTATCACTCACTTGATGTATAGGATATATTTCAAAGAAATCATTTAAGAATTTATCTTGATCAAAAAGGCGATCCTTAGAATTTTTTAAAAATTCAGCCTTTAATTGTTGATATGACTTTTCTAATTCTTTTAGGTCTTTCTCAAATTGATCATAGACACTTAATGAACGAACGACTGTAGAAAAGGATTTAGTTAAATTTAATTTTTTTGATAACTCATTAGACTGTTCTTTCAAAACTTTAGCACGATTTCTAAAGATTTCATCTTTCAAATAGTCGGTTATGTAAACCTTGTATGTATCTGATTTTTGTTGGAATTTATTAAGTATATTTTCTAACTTATCTTTATCATATTTATGCTGAGATTCTCTATAAAAGTCTAAAAAAATATTTGTATCTATAAATATGTGGTGCATTAATAATCCCCTATATGCTTATAAAAATATTATTAACATAATAAATGCTAAATAAAATTGAAATTATATATTATATATCAATAACTTGAAACTATATAAATCTATTAATATTGACTTGAATTTCTATATTTGTAAAAAAAAGACTCTGAATATACCAGAGTCTTTTTTTTAAAAAATGTATCAACCGTTTTTCAGAGGGGCTTGCCCTTTCGGGGGCTTTTTCATTAAGCGGTTAAAAGTTGTCTTTCTTCTGCCATTCTGTATTTTTTAACTTTCTGGCTGCCGTGTAACTCTCGCATTTGATCTAAAGTCATTCTGCCTCGACCATTTGATTTTTTACCAATCAAAACCCATTTACATTGCACTCGATTCCAAACAAAACCCGCTTCTTTTAATTTGTCTTTGTGCTGCTTAGTATCACCAGAAACCCAAACCCAAACGCCAATAATTTCAATATCTAGACCATCTAGATTGATAATTGCATCAATAGCCTGTTTTACTTTTTTCTCAACTTCAGAATGTTCTGAACGGCTTGACCAGAAACCACGACCATTTTCGGAACTATCTTGATACTGATCTTTTGATGCTTCATTAATAATGCGATTTAAAAGCTGTTCATATTCGCTGTTAATCTCCTGCATAACTTCGGTTTTACCGCCACGATCAGGATGATTTTTAAAAGCTAGTTTTTTGTACTGAAATTTTAACTCGTCTAATGATGTAACTGATGAAAAATGTTTCATGTTTAACCACCTGTTTTATTTCAGGTCGCCCGATGCGTCCTGATAAAATCATTATATCAGTCCACCTGTGGACATTCAAGTAAAAACTTAGTCATGACTAATTTTTTTTAATAATGAAAATTTATAAAATTATTTAGTTAAGTATTTCTTCTGGTCTGCTTTTCTAATGCTTATATTTTCGATTCTTAGGCTGCTGATAGCGCTTTTTCACCTTATGTCTATACCCCCACACTAAACCTACAAACACGCTTAAATAAGCTTAAATGACGCAATATGAAAAATTATTTCCCCCTTAGTCATGACTAAATAAGTATAAAAAAATCCCCATTTTCGGTGATCTCTTATGAATTGGATATTCAATAAAAATCTTAGTCATGACTAAGGAAAATGACTCACTAGATCCCCTGACGATATATCAGAGCAAAGTGTCTACTTTGCGAACTGGCGCAATCAGTTAAATTTTCCCTTCCCTGATTACCGTTTATTTGATCTAAAATGGGATACCTAAAGCCAGCCCGTATGAGTGGCGACCAGATAGCATAGAAAACTAATAATGTAGGAGGTAGGTAAGGCAAAAACTAAATATTTAAAAACTTATTAGACTAAGTTTACTGGCAAAATATTCCACTTAGGCTAACCATATATATTTAGTCATGACTAAGGTATTAATTGACTAATTATTAAGTTTTACTATTTGGATGCAAACAAAAAAGATACTTTTTATATAGATTGATAAGAGTTTTTGAAGGTTTTAAATTGAACCACCATATTGTCTTAAATTAGCGAAGTCTGTTTAAGATAATATGGTGGGTATTCTTTTTAGATATTAATCCTGATCGTCATTCTTATCATTATTGCTATTAGTGATAATCCCTCGTTTTGCCTGTAACCAGAAGTAATAATCCATATCTATCGGCTTATGAGCATTAAGCTTATCTAATTTTTCAGTTAAGAGAGTCCTCATGATTACCTTAGAAGTATCCTCGTCTAAATTACCTAAGAAATATCCATAATCTAGTAAAAATTCTTTGCAATTTACTAAGGTACTGATTTGCTTTGCAGATACCTTTACTGGTGGTTTGAAATGCTTAATACGATCAGGGGCTTTAAAGTGTGATCCATCATCACTAAATGGAATTGCAGCAGCCAGATAGCCTTTTTTCATTTTATCTATAAATTTGATGTGTCCTTGCTCTTTATATTCAGTTTTCAAGTTAAAAGTGAATTTAATAGCCACTACTTCCTTTCCGTTTTTTACGTTCTCAAAATTGACATTAATATTGCTAAGTTCGTTAATTTCATCCTGAGCCACATTCAAAACACGGCTTTTAAAATTGGCCAACTCTTTATATTTATCCTCACATTCAAGCATCCATCTTAATTCTTCCAGATCAATAGTGACTTCTGATGTACGCCACATATAGCTCATTAAGATCCGATACAAACGAAGGGAATAGCTCGAATTAAATAAGATAATATGCTTAAGTTCATGGCTACTAAATGACTTAGTTTTTTCATCTACTTTCTTAACTAGATCATAGAAGTACTCAAAAAATTCTTTTGCGAATCTAACCTTGATACATTTAGTTGCTTTGTCATAATGGCAATAAGTCATCATCGGAACTTTAGCAGGTTCGTCAGATTCCCCATCTTTAACCAACATAGTTGGGTTATCAAATTTTGTATAAATACGTTTTAAAGCAGTTTCAGCATTTCTCTGAATTTCACGTTTATCTATTGCTGTAAGCACTTCCTTTCTGGCCATTGGAGAAGTCAATTCTCCAAAGTTTTCGCTGCTCACATAAATGAAGTCGTCATGAGTAATTGAGGTCTTATTTTTAAGCTCATTCTTTCTTACGATGATCATTGCACAGTACATAAGCTTCTCTAGATTGAGATCAATGCTATATCTGGCAGTAGGAAAATCATTGCGGGTTACAACTAAATCGGTCAATTTTGCCCTTGTATTAGATTGTGTATAGTCCTCTAAGCCTTGTGAGCCAATAATTTTCTGCATTTTTTTGTAAATCCGTTATTCCTTTTGATTTAATTATATCTATACAAGTATATTTATCAAGTATAGTTATAAACTAAGTTTATAAATTATTGTTTTTTAAATATATATTTATTAAAAATCAGTAAAATTACTTTATTCCCTGTAGTAGTATAAAAAAATAAATATTTTTCTTATTTAATTATTTCTATTTATTTCAATTAGTTACGTTGCGACAAAACGTATGGCTATTTTTAACACAAAAACCTAATAAAAAATATTCAATTTTTAATATTTATAAATATTTTATAAATATCAATTACTTAATGTGCGACAAAACGTATAGTTATGATTTTAAGCTTATACAAATATCTTTTTTATCACCAACAAATTAAAATCGCTCTACAATATAATTATTCATATAAAACAATAACTTATTAGATTAAGAAGAACCTAGTTAATTCCTGAAAAATATATATAATCGTATCCAGTACGCATAATCGCAGGTTTGCGACAAAACGTATAGTTATGCGGGGAAGTTGCGACAAAACGTATAGTTTTAAGAGTGCAGCATGGATTAAGGCTAAAAAATACGCAAAAATATAATAAGTTAGAGCTAAACACCTAATTAATTACTGATTTTTAAGGATAATTTGGCCAGATTTTTGTATGCTGTTGATAATCCTGTGGATTATTTGCGACAAAACGTATAGGTATGTGACAAAACGTATAGTTATAGCGACAAAACGTATAGTTATAGCGACAAAACGTATAGTTATAGCGACAAAACGTATAGTTATAGCGACAAAACGTATAGTTATAACCTTGTAAAATCATGTTTTACAAAAAGAAATTA
>NZ_KB850130.1:0-10399 GCF_000369665.1 Acinetobacter sp. CIP 51.11 | reverse complement strand
TATTGGTAGGTAAACGTAGTCATATTGGTAGGTAAACGTAGTCATATTGGTAGGTAAACGTAGTCATATAAGCTCTAGAAGCCTTTATTTACAAAGACTTGAGCCTCTCTAAAAGCATTTAAAAGCTTAAAAATAATTAAAAGCCCAGGGAGTAAAAAATTGCCCTTGGTTTTCGCTTCGCTCAAACTCTATTGAATCTCGCTTTCGCTCGATTCGTTGGGGCAATTTTTGGTTAATATTTTCGTGACTTTTAGAAAAAGCAAAAGCAACTCGGAATTCGCTTCGCTCATGAACTTTTTTTCTCGCTACGCTCGATTTAAGAATCAAATTTGGAAAGTTCGCACCCATGCGGGATGCTCTGGTATGCAGGTGATTGATGGATAGGGAGCTTGTAATCAGGGAAAGGAAAGGGCAAATTTTCTCAGTTCGCTCGTAGACACTCGCTCTGTTTAGCGACTCATGCCACGAGATTTCATTCTAGGTGCATGTTGCTGTGCTTTGAGTTGTTGTTCTTGTCTGAGTTTCAGCTGTTGTTCTGCTTTGATCTCATTCACACATTTTTTAATGACTTGATAGGTTGAGTATAGAGTCTGGTATTGCTTGGCTTTGGCCGGATGTTGTTGTTGGTACTGCTTCCAGGCATGTTCTTTGAACTTTTCATTTTCCAATAAATCCTTCACACCATTTTTTTTCTGGTATTCATGTCTGCCTTTCAGTTGCTTGTGCTCTTGATAGAGTGCATTACGTTGTGCCTCCCAAGCTTTTTTTCCAAACAGCAATGGTTTGTTCTGGCCTAATTCGTTGTGTTGATCCACCAGGCTTTGCAATTTGTCATGACTTTGTTTCAGTCTGTTTTTCACGATGTCTTGGGCGAGCTGCTGACTAAACTCATTTTTATGCTTTTGCATCTTGCCCAAGGTGTTTTCTGCCTTTTTAAAAACATCCTGCATAAATTCTAGGTCTAGATTCGCCTCTTTTGCGCTGATTTCGCGATTTAGCACTTTGCCAAGGGTTTCCCTCTGTTTTTCTTCAAACAGGGCTTTTTCGTCAATTGGTGGCGTTTTAGCACTATTTTTGATTTGGATCTGCTGTTCAGTTTTTAGTGTATTGAGTTTGATCTCATTTTCAGCAATCAGCAGATCCATATTTTTGCCGTATTGCAGCTGAGCCTGATTTCTCTGTTTGATTTCGTCATTGCTTCGGCTGATTTCGGTCTTAATCCCTTTTCGGCGCAGTTCGGTGACTTTCGGCCCTTCGTGCAGCGTGGCTTCTAAACCATTCTCCTGGTCTTTGTAGCTGCGGTGGTCGACTCGGGCAGTGTATCCAGCCAGATCCAGGTGCATATTGCAGATATCGGCAAAGTGTTCGCGCCAGTGTTCGATTTCTCCACTGTGTTTCTGATCCAGTTCCCGGGTTTTCTCTGTAAAACCTTCTGGCGTAAGTTTACGTGTGCTCATTAGGATATGGGCGTGATAATTGCGCTCATCACTGCCGGATCCGGTATGCGGTGCATGAATACAGGCATCGACTGCTACCTGATGTCTTTCCACGATGCTGGCACATAATTCTTCGAGCATGGCCAGACGTTGTTCCTGGTTCAGTTCACTTGGAAAGGCAATTTCAAATTCCCTAGCTACAGTCGAGTTTTTTCGGGTTTCCCGTTGTTCAACTTCGTTCCAGAGTTTTTCTCGGTTTTTTAAATGTTCTGGTGCGCCTTCGGGTAAGTAAATCTCTTTGTATTCCACCCCGGTTTTTCGGCTGTAGTCATGTTCTCGGCCTTCACGTTCACAATAGATCTTTTCACCTGCCCGATAGGCAATCGCAGCAGTGGCGGATCGCCCTGCTGATCGTGCTACGGTTTTGACTGAAAAGTGGTAAATCGCCATGCTTGTTTTTCGCTTTTAAATTTTCACGTAGTGAAATACAACCGTGGATACGGTTGTTGGGGTATTGGGGGAACCCCAATCGGACTTGCAAACGAAGTTTGCATAAGTGCGCTCTTCGAGGAAAACATTACTATACATATAGCACCTTGAATGCATATTCAAGTGCGCTTATGTTAGGGATGGTTTCCCAGGATGATGGTATTGGATTAATGAGCGTTACTGAAACACTAGACAGCAAAATTAAAGCCCAGGAAGAAAAGCTGAAACAGCTTAAAGCTCAAAGACAGGCAGCACTTGCAAGAGAACGTGCTAAAGAGAAAGAACAGGCTCGTAAAGATGATACTAGACGCAAAATTCTAATCGGATCTTGTATGCTAAAAATCACTGAAGAAGATGAACAGGCCCGGGCAAAATTGATTGCACAGATGGACAAGTATTTGACTGATGAACGTGATCGTAAGCTCTTTAATTTATAAGTGATAGGAAATCAATCATGGCATTGAGCCAATTCGATATTATTAAGTCTTTAGGTGAATCTATTGAATGGTTTGAAAAAGAACTCTCTTGGGGAATGCCTATTGCAGAATTAAGGCATTTAACAGGAAGAATTGGGGAACTTTATGTAGCTATGATGACCTTAGGACAATTAGCTGATTCAGTTAATCAGAGAGGTTATGATGTAGTTTCCAGTACTGGACGGCTTTGTTGCACAAAGATATCATAACTATATGATTTTAAAAGTTTTGATTATTTTTCGATCCAAAATTAAATTTATTTAAATCAGATGCTTACATATTTATGCAACAAAGCCTCATTTTAAGGGATGTTATCAAGTGCTACAAAATTTTTTTGAAAAGAGTAGATTTTTAGTTATTATAGTTATTATAAATTGCATAATATCTTCTATTTTTTTATATTTATCAACTATATATCTTCTAATTGATGCAATAATTTTTATTATAAAAAATATATATGCAACTAATTTTGAAGTAAAAATAGTTGTTGTTAAATTTTTAAAAATCCTCGATGTCTCGTTAATTGCTATTACATTTCATTTAATTTCAGCAGGTTTTTATAAATTATTTATTCAACAAGCTATTTTTGACAATAGTTCTTTTCTTAAGACACTATCAATTAATAAGTTTCATGATCTAAAAGTTATTATATTACATGTATCTATTGTAGTTATAGTCATCTTGTTTTTAGAAGATCTTGTTGTTTTTGGTGGAACTTTAGCCAACTTATATGCTGGTATTTCTTCTAGCCTAGTCATATTAGCAATAATTTTTACTTGTAAGCTATTCGATAATGATCATCACAAAGACGATGAATAACTTAAATCGCAAGGACTCATTTATAATTACTCTTTTATTTGAGCATTTAATTGAAGTTAAGATTAGAGATCGTCATGTATTGAGAAAAAATGTCTGATTCAAACTTCACTAAACTCAAAATTGCGTCAAAGATTGCAGCTTCAAATAGAAATACTGCACTCTTTCTTTAATCAAAAAATCTGCATGCTTGGTTTTTCCATAAGAAAAAAACCAAAAAATGATCCAATATTCTTAGAAACTGCCAAAAATTTTCTAAAAAAATCCCGATCAGGATTCGGAACTTTTCTAACTCCAAATGGCTTTGTTGCACAAACCTAGCCATTCTGAATTAAAAAAGCTGGATGAATACTTTGTTGGGCTGAATGTGATTTCGGTTGAGAAAGCAAATTCAAGTTTTATTTTTCGTTGTGACGGCTTAGACAGCCCTGAAAAAATTATTCTAGCTAATAATTTATTAGAGGAAATTAATCAAAAAATCTATTCTAATTATAGATTAATTTAAATTTTCCTAAAGTTTTTAGAAAATCAAAAATGGGAGCTTAAACTCCCATTTTTATTAATGATTTTTTAAATCTTTTAACATTGCTTCACGCAGAATTTTATTCATGCGTGTCTGATAGCCTTTCCCTTGTGCTTTTAACCATGCAAGTACATCAGCATCAAGACGAACAGAGGTTTGTTGCTTTACTGGACAATAAAATTGCCCATGACGAATAGCATTACTTCAGTCTGTAATTTCAGGAATATCTGATAGATCTAATAGCTCATCTGGTACATGTTTCGTATAAGCACCATTATGTTAAATGGGGGATTTATGAATTCTGAATATATCTTTATATGTAATAAATATTGACAAGTATTATTGATAATGAGCATATCTTCTCATATAAGCACAAGTATAAGCAGAGGAAAACTATGGACGTTCTATTTTCGAATTTTTTAGATAAACCTGTTTGGATGTGGATTTTCTTTATCCTTATTGTACTTGTTCTGCTTATTCTAGATCTTGGAGTATTTCATCGTAAGGTAAGAGAGATTGGTGTTAAAGAAAGCTTAGCACTATCAGCATTTTATATTACATTAGGTTTACTTTTCGGCGCATGGGTGTGGTGGTATCTCGGACCCACGGCAGGGATTAACTATGTAACCGGTTTTGTAATTGAAAAATCATTAGCGATGGATAATATCTTTGTCATTGCAATGATTTTTTCATATTTCTCGATACCAAGAATTTATCAGCATAGAGTCTTATTTTGGGGAATTATAGGTGTAATTTTTCTAAGAGCTATCATGATTGGCGTGGGCGCAACACTGGTCAGCCAATTTTCATGGGTTCTTTATATATTTGCAGCCTTTCTTATTTTTACAGGGATAAAAATGTGGCTAAGTGTTGATAAAGAATATGAAGTCGGAAATTCTCCTATTTTGAACTTTATTAAAAAAAGATTTCGTGTCACTGAGCAGCTTCATGCAGAGAAGTTCTGGGTGAAAAAGATTGATCCAAAAACTAACCAATTAACCTGGTTTATGACACCACTTTTTCTAGCCTTGATCATGATTGAATTTGTAGATCTGATCTTTGCAATAGATAGTGTTCCTGCGATTTTTGCGATTACGACAGATCCATTTATTGTTTATACTTCAAATATTTTCGCAATTTTGGGATTACGTGCTTTATATTTTGCCCTATCAGCAATGGTCGACCGCTTCCATTATTTGAAGTACGCATTAGCAGTATTGTTAGTCTTTATTGGATCAAAAATTTTTATAGCTGATGGATTAGGTATAGCAAAAATTCCACCGCCAGTCTCCCTTTCGATCACGTTCATCATCTTGTTTACAGGAATTCTATACTCTCTTTGGAAAACAAAAGATCAAAGTACTCATAGGTAAAAATTACAATCCTTTAAATAATTAATAGCTACCAATAAAACAGTGGCTGTTAATTATTCTGATTATAAGTTTTCCTAAAATTAACATAATACGGATTATGCGAAACGAGAGCCTACAGCTCTCGTTTTTTCGTTCTAAAACTGCTAACATTCTTATACGCCATTGACGTACTTCAACCTATGTTATTTATTGAAACCAGTATTTTTACCAAGCAAATTAAAGAGCTTGTGAATAATGAAGAGTATCGTCAGCTTCAGCAGGATCTCTTGGTACAACCTGATAAAGGTGACTTAATCAAGAATGGCGGTGGCATTCGTAAAGTACGTTGTGCTCAAGGCAATAAGGGTAAAAGTGGCGGTATCCGGGTGATCTATTATTGGGTCGCAGAAGATGATCAGATCTTTTTCCTGGTGGCTTATCCAAAGTCAGTAAAAGATAACCTGACTGATAAAGAAACATCGATCTTGCGTCAATTAGTGAAGGAGCAATTTCATGGATAACAACTTATTTGATGACCTGGTTGCTTCGATTAAAGAAGCTGGTGCAATCAAACGCAATGAAATTAAAGCAAGCCGGGTAACTGAGCTTGAATTACCAGATATTAAAGAAGTACGTGAGAAAACAGGCTTAACCCAAGCTGAATTTGCTGCACGTTTGCATATTAGCGCGAGAACCCTACAAAACTGGGAACAAGGCCGTCGCTATCCGACTGGTCCTGCAGCGACTTTAATTCGTATTCTAGATGCTCATCCGACTCTGATCTAAAGAGTTTAGATAATAAAAAACCCCGGCATCCTGCCGGGGTTTTTCGTATTGGTTCGCTCGGTATAACTCCTGTCCTACCTTACAGTCCTTGTGCTTATCTATTGTTATTCTTATATGGAACTTCCTGTTCCCGATGAGTTCATAATAGTAAAATTCACCTATCCTGGACAGCCGCAAAGAGCCGAGTTTCATGTGAGCCAAAGCGTACGAAATAGCCTAAATTTTATCCCCAGCAATTGGGGATAGTTTTGGAACCTGGATCCGCATGGAATGGGCACTGATTGTCAAATTGATCATTTATTAATCAAATTTCTTGGCAAAATGTTACAGATCCGCCTAAAAACTCACCAACTTATTACAAAAGCCAATTTTTGTGCATTTTGTGGTCAGGGTGAAATTTTTAAGTTGTTGATTTCAAAATTAATATACAAGTGTATTGCGTATAACCACCATTATGTTAAATGGATATAAATTTAGTGGATTATTCATGCTTCCCCTTGAGAAAAACTTGCAGATCCCTTTTTAATTTGCAATTCTTGCTACTAAGGGTGTCTAGCTAAGCTAAGGCAGGTGTTAGTTGTAGTCGGGCCGCTACAATATTGATGAAGAGCACCTGTATGTTTAATTTCAAGATTTTTAATAAAGTCTCTACGGAAGTATTGACGATCAAAAATGACCTTCAGCTTAATGCTGAGCTGCAATTAATTAATAAATATAAAACGGCTATTTCTGAAGATTATAAACAGGCTATTGTTTTGATCTTTAAAGAACGTGGCTACACACGTTTGGAAATAGGTCAATTACTTGGGGAGCTAAAAGCTTCATAAAATACCGATTAAACAAAGCTTGGATATAACATCCAGGCTTTATAAAAAAGTACCTAGCTGTTACCCTTGTCCTGATTTTTTTACTCTAAAAAGTTCCTTCATCTTATGACACCTACGCCACCTTAAGTTTATTTACCCTCTTAAATCTGTAAATAACTCATCACTGTCTAGTGATGTGGTGTAGTCGCTTGTGTGTTGTATATATCACATCACTAGCCTATCTGAAAAATTAAAAAACAGGCTATGTTTATGTTATCTAATGTCCGAGAACAGTGGTTCTCTAACATCCGTGGGGATGTACTTGCCGGATTAGTCGTCGGTCTTGCACTTATTCCTGAAGCCATCGCATTTTCAATTATTGCAGGTGTAGATCCTAAAGTCGGTCTATACGCATCCTTCTGTATTGCCGTCGTGATTTCTTTCGTAGGTGGTCGTCCCGCAATGATTTCAGCTGCCACAGGGGCTATGGCACTGCTTATGGTCACATTGGTCAAAGAGCATGGGCTTGAATATCTGCTGGCAGCAACAATTCTGACAGGCGTGATTCAGATATTGGCAGGCTATTTAAAGCTCGCCAAGTTAATGCGGTTCGTATCTAAATCTGTAGTTATTGGATTCGTAAATGCGTTAGCGATCTTAATTTTCATGGCTCAGTTGCCTGAACTGATTAATGTGACCTGGCATGTATATGCTCTGGTTGCCTTAGGTCTGGCGATTATTTATCTCTTTCCTCTGGTTCCCAAATTAGGAAAATTACTCCCTTCTCCACTTGTCTGCATCATTGCAATCACATTACTGGCAATTGCTCTAGGAATTGATGTACGAACTGTGGGTGATATGGGATCGTTACCTGACACACTTCCAATGTTCTTGATTCCAAATATTCCTTTGAATATTGAAACATTGATGATTATTTTGCCTTATTCGGTAGCACTGGCGGCTGTAGGTTTACTTGAATCGATGATGACAGCAACCATCGTGGATGAAATGACAGATACGCCAAGTGATAAATATCAGGAATGTAAGGGACAAGGGATTGCGAATATTGCTTCTGGCTTTATGGGTGGCATGGCCGGTTGTGCCATGATTGGCCAATCTATGATTAACGTAAAATCAGGCGGCCTTACACGCTTATCAACATTCTCTGCCGGTATTTTTCTTCTTATTCTGGTTGTATTTATTAGCGACTGGCTCAAAGTGATTCCAATGGCTGCATTGGTAGCGGTAATGATCATGGTCTCGATTAGTACTTTTGAATGGAGTTCTGTCACTCAGTTAAAAGATAATCCTAAGAGTAGTAATATCGTCATGATTGCGACAGTGATTGTAGTTGTTGCTACGCATAACTTGGCTCTAGGTGTATTAACGGGCGTATTGCTTTCAGCCTTATTCTTGGCGAATAAACTTGAAAATGATATCCAGGTGACAGCTTCTTTTGAAGGAACAGCCCGTTTATATGATTTGAGAGGTCAGATCTTCTTTAGTTCTTCTGAAAAGTTCATGCAAGGTTTTGACTTTAAAGAGGATGTAAAGGATGTGATTATTGACTTGACCCATTCTCACATTTGGGATGTAACATCAGTCGCCATGCTTGATTCTGTTGTAAATAAATTTCAAAAGAATGGTGTGAATGTCACTGTGCGTGGCTTAAATGAAGCCAGCTCTATTATGATTGATAAGTATGGAACACATGCCAGAATCTAAGCGCAGGAGATTTTACGTTTATGTAGACTCTCTAAAATTAACATAATACGGATTATACGAAATGTGTTATAATTTATTTTGAAATTCATATACTTATTTCAAAGTTTATAGCTCGAGCATCACTGTTCGGGCTTTTTTTATCTTTTTTAGTGTTCCACGCTTAATAAATAAGCAATGTTCCACGATTTTATTCAGTTTCAATAAACATCATCCGGTTTTTTGAGGAGTCATTATTTCATTGCTGGCAATGAAATTGGCTCATCAAAAAAGTGGAGTGCTGGCTAACCATAAGGAAGGAAGAAACGGCTCAGGAAGCCCCTTTTTTTAGGTTCAGGCTCAATATGTTCAGGGATAGGGATCCGTTTGTTCTCAGGAGTAGTCAATCCGTCATAGTTTGATTCATCCTGTGACCGAGGATCTGTTGCTATATTCGAATTAGTAGATTCATTTAGCTGATTAATATTTTCTTGTTTTGGCTGTTCTAAGGTGCCTTTAAACTCAATTCTGTGAGTAAGATCTTCAATATGTTGCATCAAAGACTTTTCTCTTTGATTTGCTAAATCTAACTGATTTTTGAGTAAAGAAATCTGATCTTTTAATACATTTTCAACTTCAGATTGAACGTGTACCTGTACATCCTTCTGAACTTGTTCAGTGCGTGTACTGGACTGAACACTGATTGGATTGCCATAAACTCTAATAAGTTCCGATAAGTCTATAAGACCATCATGATCTCTTGATAATTCACCATTTTTTAAAGCCTCATATATTGTTGTACGTGATTTTTTAAAGGCTTTACTTGCGTCCATGACGCTGAATTTTGTTGTGTTCAATGTAATCCCTCAGTGCGTGTACAAGGATGTTCGTGTGAACATCCAATCTGAACATGAAGTTTATTTTGTATTAAAGCCTACTTTCTTTAGATAGGGGAGTAGTTCTTCAAATTTTTGTGGATCTCGTAGCATTTCAGAAATTCGAACTGCAAATTGTGAGTAGCTTTCAGTACCTTGAGAATATTTATTCATATCTGGAAGCTCAGATAATTTACTGGCAAAAAGATGACACTGTGCATCGGTAAATTTTGAGAAAATCTCAAGAGCAGTTTGCTCTTTAGTATGAGCTATAACGACTTTTTTCAGTTTAAAGGTGAATGAAAAACCAGAAATATTACGTCCCTTTTTATGTTGCTGACATTGGACGTTAATATCCGTATGTTCATTAATTTGAGCAATAGCTAAATTTAATACTCGATCTTTAAAATTTCCCATTCTTGTATATTCATCATCAAGAACGCCTATTTTTTGTCTGAACTCTGCAAGTTCAATAATAGGAGTTTGACCCGTACTGCGCCAAGCAATTAATAATTCATATAATCGCACAGCATAAGCGCTGCTGAGATTACTAATCTGTTGTAACTCATATTTAGTAAATTGTTCTTCTAAACGTGTAATAAGTGGCACGATTGCAGGGGCAAATATTAACTTTACTGTAGCTTCATCGTCGATATATCTAATTTCGCTGACCCAACGACTTAAAACATTCTCTACATTTCCTCTTTTATTAATTTCTTGATAGCTAAATTGACGTACAAATAGATCTTTACAGGCATCTTTTAACGCTTGGTAAGCTGTTTGTCTTGCAACATTAAATTGATTTACATAACTCTCAGCATGGACTTCTAAAGGGTCATTTGCATTGATTCCCCGACCACTATCTCTTGCTTCAACGATAGCTAATAAGATCAAACGTTGTTCTACTAAGTCTAAGTTATAACTCGCATTAATTAATGCATTGTCTTTAACTACTAAGTCCCGCATTCTATTTATCTACATTATTACTTATGAATATAAATCTATAATAATAAATATGTAGATTAATGCAAGGTAAACGTAGTTAAATCTACAAAAAAAATAATGTAGATTATTGGTAGGTAAACGTAGTCATATTGGTAGGTAAACGTAGTCATATTGGTAGGTAAACGTAGTCATAT
>NZ_KB850129.1:1798208-1924158 GCF_000369665.1 Acinetobacter sp. CIP 51.11 | reverse complement strand
CTGATCCCTTCCCGAACTCAGAAGTGAAACCTCTTAGCGCTGATGGTAGTGTGGGGTTACCCATGTGAGAGTAAGTCATCGCCAGCTCATTATTCCAAAATCCCCCTCCGCATTAGCAGAGGGGGATTTTTTTATGGGCGGAATAATTGTCTTATATATGTCATATATAAATTTAACATCAACATTGCTCAATATTAGACTAGAGCAAGAACCAATTTTAAAGCGTAATAGGTTTGAGCTAGTACAGTTTATAGTTCCTTTATAGCAATGCATCCAATTGACGTCGAGCATGTTTAAATGCAGTTCTGAGTCCTTCTTCCAAAGTTGGATGATAAAAAGGTTTCTTTAAGATCTGATAAATATCCTGGTCAGCATCAATCATCCAGGCCAGTAAATGGGCCAGATGTTCTGCTTGGGAGCAAAAGAGTTCTGCACCAAGTAATTTACCTGATTTTTTAGCAATATAAACTTCTATTCCACCTGAGTTTTCTGCCAGAACCAGTGCACGTCCTTGATTTTCATAAGAGACGAATCCCCGAATAAATTCGATGTGTTGATCTTCCAGCTGTTTAAAACTTTTTCCGACAATCGCCATTTCAGGATGACAAAATACAATCGCCAATGGGATTAAGGCAGGAATAGGCTTTACATCCGGATAATTTAAACAGTTATAAACTGCCTGTTTACCCGCATGCGCGGCTTCATGTTGAATCGGCGCATCAGGTGCGGCATCACCGACTATAAATATAGGTAGGTTTGCAAGTTGTTTGGTTTCTTTATCGATAGGAAGGTTTTTGATGTCCTTGAATGTTGAATTGAGTTGATCTAGACCTAAACGATCTATATTGCTTTGCCGACCTGTGGCGCCTAAGATATAGTCAACTTCAATACTTTCAGTCTGATCATTTTCTGTAAAATTAATCTTTATTTTATCAGCTTGTATTCCAACTTCATCTGGCAAGTTCTTAAACTTGATATTGAGTTCTTTACTGAGTTGCTCCTGTGCCAGTTTCTGTAAGACTGGACTGGTTAAGACACCTACTTTTTGACTACGCGCAAACATTGTAGTTTGTACACCCAGTCGTTGCATGGCTTGAGCTAATTCAATTGCAATGATGCCACTCCCGATTACCGCTAAAGACTCAGGTAATTGAGAAAATTCAAATATTTCATTAGAAGTGATGTATTTTTCTTTTAATTGTTGCTTTAAAGCTTTATCAACATTAGGGCGTGAGCCTACAGCAACAATAAAACTTTTGGCCCGATAGGATTGTCCATTGACTTCGATCGTTTGGGGATCAATAAATTTGGCTTTTCCGGAAATTTTATGTGAGCTGTCCCATTGATCGACACCTTTCAAGGTTGCACGAATAAAACGTTCTCTAAGGACATGCACACGTTGCGTAACATCTGAAGTATCAATGACAGCGTTATGCTTTAAAGCAAGTTCTTCAGCAGTTTGAATGTCATGCATGCGATTTGCAGAAGAGATCAGCAGTTTACTAGGCATACAACCTACGCGAGCACAGGTCGTATTCCATGGGCCATCATTGATAATTAAAATATTCTGGGTGTATTTAATAGCTTCGTTATAGGCACTTATTCCTGCAGTACCTGCGCCAATAATGATGAGGTCGTACATAGAGTGTTTACCAAGTCTCATAACATAATTATTTATATTTATGGTTTACAATGTTTCTGGTGTAAATTATGTAACTAGATTGCTTATTTTTGCTAATTTGAGTAAATTTTGTGTAAAAGCCAGAAGACTAACTTGATGGCAGCTTAACTATTATATGCAGTGGGAAAAATCATGAGTTTGTTTATAAATTTAAAAAAACTTGGGGTCAATACAACAATCTTGGCAACTTCAATTTCTTTGGTTGCTTGTGGAGGGGGCGGTAGTGATGGGTATTATAATAATGGTTCATCTAGCGGTAATACGGAAGGAGGAAATACAAATGATAATAATCAGTCAGAAACAGATACGTCAAATGTAGCAACGCATTTAACTCGAGCTTTACAGAATGCGAGTGGTCAAGAAATTCAATTAGCTCCAGACAACTCAAAAGTTTACTTAGCGGTTAAAGCTTTAAATGAAGACAATGGTGGTATTGCCAACAAAAATATTCGCTTATCAATTGCGACAAATGAGTTTGGTGTAAGCAGTACCAACTCTGTAGTTGCGACTGATGAAAATGGTGTAGCTAAATTTGAAATTAATGTTCCTGCGTTAGCACAAGCTGAAGGTTCAGTACAATTAACTGCTACTGTTGATGGGACTTCAGTTAGTATCCCTTACACTTTAAATATCAAGAAAAGTAGTACGATTGTCAGTGACTATAGAATCAATGTGACCCAGGGCACAGTATTAAATCTACCAAATGGCAGTGTGGATGTCACTGCGACTGTAACAGATGCTAAGGGTGGTATTAAAGCGAATCAGTCTGTTACTTTAAATATGCCTGAAGCGATGCGCGGTAAATTTATTATCGCTAATGGCGCAGCAACTCAACAAACAAATGCTCAGGGTGAGGTGAAATATACACTTAAAGCGAGTAGTAATTTTACATCAGCTGATCTTGCTACTTTTGCGGGTAAGTCTGAAACATTAAGTTTTTTGCTAGTTGATGAACATAAAGCTGAAAAAACCGCAACAGCAGATTTAACATTTAAAGACACATCTCAGATTGTCTCAACTCTTTCAGTAATTAAGCCAGATCAGGCTGTTGCTGCGAAAAGTTCAACACCTTTAAAAATCCAAGTATTAGCAAAGAATGATCAACATGAGCCATTAAGTGGAAAAGAGATTCGTTTGAGCTTTACAAAGGCTGAGCTCGCGTATGGCGTTAAACTCAATAATGCGACTGCTAAAACGAATGCACAAGGTATTGCAGAATTTACGATTAGCACGGCCGATGTTACGCATCCACTTGCTTTATCTGACACAGGTATTTCGTTAAGTGCAACCTATACAGATGGTATTAACCTTGCGTCTGGTAGCGTTATTGTTGATGTAGTAACAGAAAATACAAATGCTTCAGATGCCGATGCTATTCAGCGTTTAGAAATTGCATCTTCATATAAAGTGAATGCAAAAAATGACTCAGTTGCTGTAACTGTTAAGGCGATTAATAATAAAGGCTTAGCAGCAACTAAAGGTAAGGTTAAACTTGACTTAAATGCTGAGGCAACATCAAATGGTGTAACATTGGATGGGGCTGCGGAAAAAGACTTGGTGAACGGGTTTGCCACTTTTAATATTAAGACTAATGCCCAAACACCTGCTGCAGTAGAAGCATTGGTAAAAGCAGGAATTAAAGCTAATTTTACGACTGACAATGGTGTAAGCAATTCAATTGCTATTACAGTTGCTAATGAAGAAGTTTCTGAAGAAGCGACGCGCTATTTAGCTATAGATCCAATCACTTCTTCGACAGATCCAAAACTAGCGGTATTTGATTATACAAAAACTCAAACTTTCACAGTTAAAGTGAAGGCAGTCGGTGTAAACGGTAGTGCACTAATTGGCGAAACTGTGTCTTTGAATATTGCAGGGTCTTTAAGTGATGAACAGTTGCAAGATTTAGGCTTGAGTCATACAGGTCAGTCTTCTAAACAGACTGAAGCCGATGGTTATGCCACTTTTACTCTTGCTTACAAGGCGAATTTATCGCCTGAGCAAGCTGCTTTAGCGATTCAAGGTGTACCGTTAGTTGCGACTTCAGCAAATGGTAAGACACAAACATTGCGTTTGAATTTTAAAGCACCGACAGAGCAAGGTGTGATTGATCTAGATCATTTTACTGTTGATATGTTGGGAGACATGACTTTAACAGTTGGTCAAGAGCAAACATTAACTGTTAATGTCACCGCAAAAGGTACAGATGGCGAATTACTTAAAAATCAGCTGATCAGTATTGGTTTAAATGATGCAGCATTAAATAATGGTGTGAGTTACGTTTCTACGCAAGCTATTCGCACAGATGAAAATGGTCATGCAAAATTTACAATTAAAGTAAAAGCGGGCAATGTAACTGAACTCACGAATCTAATTGCGAATGGTTTAACGGTAGTCGTGAAATCAACTCGTACAGATGGTTCCGCATTTACTGTTACAAAGAAAGTTGATGTTGCACAACCACCAGTCGTTTTACCAGAGCTTGCAGGTCTTGATATTGCATATGTAGGTAATATTCAAACTGTGTCAGTGTTGGGTGGTGAAGTTCGTGTTAAAGTTGTTGCGAAAGATAAAGACAATGCCATTATTCCAAATACACCAATTCAAATTGCTTTATCTTCGTTAACTAGCTCACGTGTGTCTTTATCTTCTAACTCGGCTGTAACCAACAGCAATGGTGAAGCAGAATTTACTGTTCGAGTTGCTGAAGGTGCGTACGATGCAAACTTGATTAAAAATGGTATCGTTTATGCGGTAGTCGGCACAAGTTTAAATAACCCGAATGACCGTTTACAGCAAACCGGTTCAATTCAAGTTGAGATTCCAAAGGATTCTGTAAACTTACGTTTAACAGCAGATCAATCTAATTTGGAATTAGGTAAGAGCTATACAGTGCAAGTAGCCGTTAAGGACGAGCTTGGAGCAAATTCAGCTTATCCTGTGAATTTGGCATTGAATACTGAAGCAATTACAGCTGGTGTGAAACTGAGTGCAGATTTAGTTTCTACGTCAGCTAATGGACAATTACCAGTAACTCTTACATTACCTAAAGATATTCCAGCTGTTGCAAAACAAGCTTTATTAGACAAGGGTATTCAGGTTAAAGGTATTATCACTAACCCTAAAGGTGAAAAGCTTGAAACTACGCTTAGCTTTACGGTAACTGAAGCGATTAACACGAATCACTTAACAATACTGAGTTCTAAAGCGAATTTAAGCACTGCCGGTGACCGTTCAATTATAACTGTTGCATTATTAGATCGAAATAACCAGCCAGTTCGTAATCAGCCAGTAAGGCTGTCTGCAAATAACGCAGCTACATTAATTATTGGTACACCAGGAAGTGGGCATCCAACCAATACCAGCGAACCTCAAACAGTGATTACGGATTCAAACGGTAATGCGTTCTTCTCGGTTGAGATTGATGGAAGTACAGTTGATGCTGATTTATTGATTGCAAGTGGAATCGAGCTAACTGCAAGTCATACTAATGAAGCAGGTACAGTAACTCAAATACACCATTTAACAGCATTTACACCTGCACCTATTGTGACTCCAACACCTCAACCACAGCCTGCACGTTATAGTCTACGTGTTGCAGCTGCTAAACCAATCATGAATGTACGTAATGATATCACGGATGTTACTGTGACTTTGGTTGATACTAATGGTGGTGGCGTAGCTGATAAGTACGTTGAATTGGCTATTGAGAATTTTGCACTTAACGGCGCAATAATTGTAGGAGCATCAGGTTTAACCACAGATGCCAACGGACAAGCCGTATTTAAAGTACAAGTGGATGAGCGTGAACGAGATGGAAATTATGATGCCGCAACATTTGCAAATGAAGATTTACGTTTAACAGCGAAATTTACAGAAAATGGCTTTATTGATGCGACTCAAGTAACCCAAGTGGATATTGTTCAGGCGGCAGTACAAAATCCAAGAGCATCGATTGTAATTGCGGTTAATAATATTGAGGTTTCTTCTTTAACTGAAAGTGGTAATGTTTATTACACAAGAAATCTATCTGCAAGTGTAATTGACTTCGATGGTAAACCACTGGCAAATCAAGAAGTAACACTTGATATTACCCCAATTTCTTATATTAAAGGGCGTAATTTATGGGCATTAGCACCTGTACCAACACAAGACCCAGCAATGAAATGGGTCTTTGGTAATCAGCAATATTATCTAAATAATATTGCTATTAATAATAATGGTACACCAAACGATCCTAACGATGACACTTTATTCCCAACGGTTACTAATAATGTCACTTCATGTGCTGCTAGCGCTGATGGAACTGCAGTAAATGGGGTGCCAGTTAAAGTTGTAAGTTTTACTAAGTCGAGTGCTGCATTAGCTAATACTGTAACATATGTTACGGATTCAGAAGGTAAATTTGATTTTAGTATTCGTTATCCAAAAAATTATGCTCAATGGCTAAATGTAAGAGTTGGTGCATCTTCTACGATAGCGAGTTTACCAACACGTACAACTTATGATCTTGGTTTACCATCATTATCAACAGATTACTCTACAGATGGTACAACATCTCCAAATGAGGTAAGTCCATACGGTATCACTACTAACTGTAATTAAGGTAATTAAAAAACAGCGCTTCGGCGCTGTTTTTTATGGGGACTGAAGTTTTAAAAACTTAAATTGATGTTCCCACATTCACACCCACAGTCGGCTTCAAATTCATTGAACTACAACCGACAAAGGTCAAGCTTAGACATAACACGACCAAAATTTTATTCATGAATCAATCCTTGAGATTTAGCCTGATTAAACAAAGCAACCGAACGTGTACCACTTCGGCAAACCATCAAAATCGGTTTAGGCAGCTCATTATAATATCGCGCAAATTCTTCAATATTGGCCTGAGAAAGCTGGCCACTCACCACAGGCTGATAAATCACACTCACTTGAGATTTCTCTGCAATGGAGCGTAATTGACTCACCGTGACACTATTACCAGTTTCCTGATCAGGACGATTTACAATTACAGATTTGAAACCTTGCTGAATCAATTGTTGAAACTTGCTTGTTGTCATTTGCCCCGTGACACTCACCGTAGAGGTCAGCGCACGGCTAAGATCATTTGCAGCAAAAACAGGTGTAATACAGCTAAAACAGGTTGCTAGTACCACACCTTTCCAAAATGACTTAGTCATCCAGCAGGTCCATCTGTTTTGCCAGCTGATATAAATTATTCGAGCGGTTTCCAGTACGACAGAACATTAAGATCGGTTTTGGCAACTCATTATAATGATTGGCAAAAGTGCGTACATCAAGCTCCGTAATCTGACCGGCTACTACTGGTTGGAATACATAATCCAGACCGGCATTGCGTGCAGCTTCCTCGATTTGTGCACTGGTTGGCTGCTCGGAACCACCTTCCATGTCCGGACGGTTGTTGATAATCGATTTAAAACCTTTCTCAACCACTTGAGTTACGTGTTCTGGACCAATTTGACCAGCAAAACCTACATTTTCGCTCATGACGCCACTCCATCATTTCATTTATATCGATATGCTTTATGATAGCATTAAGCTGAAAACATGCTGAACCTGTTCTGAAATTTTTATAAATGATGATAACCATAAGATAACGCAATGGAGCGCGTATGCAGGCTTATACAGTTGAACCACTGTATGTCAAAAGCGGTCAGGAAGTGATTGCTGCAGATTTTTATCGGCCTAAAAATATAGAAAAACCGGCCGTAATCCTGATGGCTCATGGTCTGGCTGCCTTACGTCAATTTAAACTGGTGCAATATGCCCAGCGTTTTGCCAGTGCCGGCTATGCGGTGGTTTTATTTGACTATCGCTATTGGGGCGGCAGCACTGGGCGTCCACGTGAACTGGTGTCGATCAATGCCCAGCTCGATGACTGGCGAACCATGATCAGACATATTCAGGAACGCAAATCGATTGACAGTAAACGGATCGTGCTCTGGGGTACGGCCTTAAGTGGTGGGCATGTATTGACACTTGCAGCAGAGCTGAAAAATATT
This sequence comes from Acinetobacter sp. CIP 51.11, assembly GCF_000369665.1. GTDB lineage: Bacteria > Pseudomonadota > Gammaproteobacteria > Pseudomonadales > Moraxellaceae > Acinetobacter > Acinetobacter lwoffii_S. The sequence goes on along the minus strand of NZ_KB850129.1, from coordinate 1,916,451 downwards.
CAGGCGGCGATGGTACAGGTGCCTTTTGTCGATGGGGCTGAAAGTGCCCAACTATATCCTTTACAGCAACTCCCCAAGGCGCTTAAAGTTTCCAGTCAGGATTATATGGGGGCCAAGGTTGGTATGGCACCAAAAACCTTACCTGTAGTTGATCCGCATGAGCTATGTTTTATGCCGACACAGGACAGTTATGAAGGTTATCTGTCGATTGTCAATCCGGATTATTACTGGAGTGGTCATATTCCTGCACGGGCATTCTTTAAACTGATGCGCTATCGACCGATTCAGGAAGTCAGAAAGATTAACATTCCAGTCCTGTTTATTGCGGCAAAACTGGATAGTCTGATTCCCATTGAATCCAGTCGTGAAGCTGCGACCAATATTGCACCATTTGTGCAATATCATGAGTGGAATATCCGGCATTTTGATATTTATCATGGGGAATGGTTTGAAAAAGCAGTTTCGACCCAATTAGAATTCTTACATCAACATATTGGAGTGCGCTAGATGATTATTGTATGTCCGGAATGTCTGGCCAAAAACCGTGTCCCTGAAGATAAACTCACTGCCAACCCTGCTTGTGGTCAATGTCATCAAGCCCTGATTCCACTGGTACCAATTGAGCTGAATGAGCAGAATTTCAGCCAGTTTGTCACGCATAGTGACTTGCCAATCCTGATTGATCTCTGGGCAGAATGGTGTGGTCCCTGTAAAATGATGGCACCGCATTTTGCGACTGTCGCCCAGCAATATCCAAATGTGGTTTTTGCAAAAATTGATACAGAAGCGAATCCTCGCTTAAGTTCGGCATTTAATGTTCGCAGTATTCCGACGCTGGTGTTGATGAATAAAAGCAACGAAATTGCTAGAATAAGCGGTGCATTACGGTCAAGCGAGCTGCAAAAATGGCTTGATCAGCAGTTAAATACCCAACCCTAATTCAAATGCCTGGAGTGAAAGTGTCAGATTCTCAAGTAAGACCAGAGGGGATTCTTTCCCTACAGACGATCGCAATGCCTGCAGATACCAACTGGAGTGGTGATGTCTTTGGTGGCTGGATCGTTTCACAAATGGACTTGGCAGGCGCGATTCACGCAGAACGATTTTCAAAGGGACGTTGTGCCACGATTTCGATTAACCAGATGACTTTTCTGGTACCGGTAAAAGTCGGAGACGTGATTAGTTGTTATACCAAAATTCTCAAAGTTGGCAAGACATCTATCCAGATGGAAATCGAGGTTTGGGATAGCCATGATGATTCACGCCCCCCAATTCGGGTAACTGAAGGTGTGTTTACCTTTGTTGCTGTAGATGTCAAAGGCAACAAACGTCTGATTCCAGAAGAAGCGAAACAGAAGCTTTTAGAATCGCAAACAGCACAATGATGACTTGAAATAAAAAATCCCAGATTTAATGTCTGGGATTTTTTTGTCTAAAAGAAGAAATTATGATTTCTTGAGCTGGCTCTTGGCAATCCAAGCCCAGAGCATTTCACATTGAATGGGGGCTTCACCTGATTCATCCGTGACGGTGACCTGAACCAGGGTTTCACCTTTATCCGAGTTTTGCATCAGGGCTTGCTGCTCCGACGTGAGCGTAGCAACAGCAGTCATGGCACCGCGTGTCGGGCGCTTAAAATCAACCTTTAAGCTTTTGATCAGTACAATTGCTGTATCCGGAACATTCATTGCCGTCACAAAGCCGGTCGCTGTTTCTGCCAGCAGGGCCATTGCACATGCATGGATTTGTCCGATATGGTTCTGCATGGCTTTATGATTGGCCATACTTACTACCACTTTGGACGCACTCATTTCCTCATAACGAATCTTGGCAGAGCCGACCATCGGGACCACCCGGCCAAAAGTTTTACTTAACAAAGCAGTACGAATGCCTTGCGGTAATCGTGCAGTGGCTTTGACTAATCTGGCTAATCGGTTGTTCTTTGCCATAATTCCTTCTACAGACGTTGCTGTCTTAATCTTTAAAGTTATTGAACTGTAAAGGCAAACCAAATTGCTGTTCTTTCAAGAATGCCATTACTTGCTGCAATGTATCGCGTTTTTTATCAGTCACACGAATCTTGTCGCCCTGAATAGAAGATTGCGCCTTAATCCCACTTTCTTTAATGGCTTTATTAATTTTTTTTGCGGTATCTGAGTCAAGACCATCTTTAAGCTTGATGACCTGAATCACATTTTTGCCAGAAGCCGTCATTTTTTGTGGATCAAGCGCCTGAATATCGACTTTGCGTTTAAAGAAATGACTTTCCAGCATGCTATAGACTTGTTCACACTGGAAATCGCTTTCAGTCGAGATTTTGATTTCCTTGTTTTTTTCATTCAGTTCAATAGAAACGTCCTGACCACGGAAATCAAAGCGGGTCGCAATTTCTTTTTGGGTGTTTTGAACTGCATGATTTACTTCAAAAATTTCTAATTCAGAAACAATATCGAAAGAAGGCATAGTTTAGACCTTTACAAAGGGAAAGAATATCTGAGATGCTAGGGATGTTTTCTTCATTTGCCAAGTGTTGTTTTACATCAAAGGAGTGCGCAATGATCCGTAAGCAAGAAATTACAACATTTGAGTTCCCAGAAAATGCAATTATCTGGGATGTACGCGATTCAAGTGCTTTTGCTGAAGCACACGTGAAAGGGGCGGTGAATCAGCCTATTAACGATCTTTCAGCAGAAAGCCTAACTCAGGTGTCAGCGGATCAACCCATTTACATCTTGTGTGGTGGGGGCAGTAAAGCTCCACGTGCTGCGGAAAAACTAGAGGGTTTTGACAGCTCACGTGAATATGTCATTCTGATGGGTGGTACTCGTGCTGCCCGTGATGCAGGCTTACCGCTTGAACAGGGTGTATAAGCATTCTGTCAAAAAAAAGCGCCGCAAGGCGCTTTTTTAATGGGTGAGATTTAATGCCTCCCAACCTCCCTTTTCTAAAGGGAGGAGCTACATCTATTCTATTTATTCATAAAAGTAGAGAAAAGTCCCCCCTTTTTTAAAGGGGGATTTAGGGGGATTCATTCAAAATAGTAATTAAATTTGTAGCTTAAAATACGGTTTCTTCATTTTCACTTTCTTTTGAAAACGGGTCACACTGAGTTTTTTTATTAAACTGGATGGCACCGGACAGGCTTCGCAGAGAATCTGGGCTACCAGAATTTCACTACAGAGCGGCGCAAACAGAAAGCCTTTAGAACCGAGACCAGCAAAGCTATAAACTTCCTCATCCGCTTTCATTTTACCCAGTAGGGGAAAATAATCCTGACTTTGCGCGCGTACCGATGCACGACCTTGCCAGGTATCGGTAGAAGCTAATGACTGTGCATATTCTGGGAATACACTGTGGATCAATTCGTAGTTGTGTACATGGTCTTCTGCTAACACCTCGATATCATCTCGACCTGGATAGAAAGAAGCACCCAAGATCAGATGTTCAGCATCCAGCTGCATACAATAGCCACCGTAGCTATAGGCTGTATTTTGGCTTAAAGGTTGAGTTTTATTGTTGAGCCAACTGACCTGTCCACGAATCGGTTTCAGAGCCGGATAATCTGCAAAGAATTGTGTTGTATCTCGCGCAGTACAGACAATCACATGATCAAATTCACCTAGATCCTGTTCATCTGAAAATAGCTGAGGTTTTGTAGTAGCTTCAATATGGCTAATTTTGGCCTGTTGATATCGGATATTTACATTCTGTAGAATTTCATCACGCAATTGAGGCGGTGAAACCACACCAGCTTCTAACAGTTTTAAACTTGGAAATTCGGTTTGAACCTCTTGATCTTCTGTATCTTTTACAGTAAGAATTTTTTCAGGATATTCATCTACCAATCCTAAAAGCTGTTCAGGATTTTTTAAGGCGAACTGATTCACCTGAATCGGGCGGAAAGCTTTAAATTTTTGATAATGATTTAAGGCATGTTGCCAGGCCAAGGTCATCAGATGTTCAGCACTTTGCTCAACTGGACAGAGTTTGGGATTGAGCAAAGCCAGTGGATTGCCAGAACCTCCGGAGAGGGGCGCTGACTGGTCGTAGATCGTGACTTGATGACCGCGTTGAGCGAATGCCCATGCGCTACTTAAACCACCGATTCCAGCGCCAATCACAGCGATTTGACGAGGTCTGATATTGGTCTTTGTATCTCGCTCAGTTTTTTTTTGAGTTGTTTCCTGCGCTGAAGATGGGTTGCTTTCCTCAGCCGGATTCCAGATCGCTTTCAGCATTTCACGCTTATGCTTAAAACCACGTGGGCGGGAAATTGAAATCCCATGATTTTTTAAGCCACGTTTTAAGACGCCAGCAACACTGAAAGAGGCGAAAGTGGTACCGATCTCGGATAAACGTACAATATTATTTAAAACATTTTCTTCCCACATGTCTGGATTGCAGGAAGGCGCAAAACCATCCAGGAACCAAGCGTTCACCGGCGCAGTTTTTTCAATTACCGGGAAAACATCATGTGCATCACCCAGCCATAGATCCAGACTGAATCGCTCTTCAGGAAAACTGAGACGATGACAGCCGGCAATTGGCATCGGATATTGAGAGATGAGTTGATGAGCTAAAGGCTTGAGTTCTGGCCAGGCATTTAAGGCTCGAATCAGATCGGTTTTAGAAAGAGGGAATTTTTCAACTGAAATCGCATGCAAATGACTGTGATTGTCCGGACGCACCTGTTGCCAGAGCTGCCACAGGGCCAGAATATTTAAACCAGTACCAAAACCCGTTTCACCGACACAGAAATATTCAAAAGGTTTTAAATCTGCCAGACGCGTACTGAGATCATTGCCATTTAAAAAGACATGCCGGGTTTCCAGCAAGCCATTGTCTTTGGAAAAATACACATCACCAAATTGCTTGGATACAGGCACATCAATACCATCCACCAATTGCCAATCCAGATCAGCAGTTTGAATTGCGTGTGACAAAACGGGTACAACCTTAAAGATATCGGGAAGGGCTATAGCTTACCATTGACGGCGACGTTTGGTATAAACATAGCTCGCGATCAGGAAGCCGAGCAATACCCCCACAGCCAGGGTTGCAGCGCCGTAGAGGAACATCTGGGCACTGCGTTCGCTTTGCAGTACTTGTACCTGAACCCCTAGATTGTCATTCTTGAGCTGCAATTCCTGATTTTGCGATAGTGCTTCCAGATTGGCTTTTTCCAGTTGCTGCAAACGGGTGGCCTGATCTTTGACTAAGGCTTTGACCTTGGCCTCTTGCTGGGCTTTCAACTTGGCGATTTCTTCTGCAGTTAACGGTTTATTCTCGGCAGGTGGCACTGGCTGGGCAGAAGTCGCTACGGCAGGAATAATGGCAGGTTTCGGCGTAGACTGGGTTTGGGCAGTCGCCGCTGTCCCTTGAGGTTGTGCTGTCTGATTTTCCTGAATCACAGGAGCAGGCGCAACTTCGACTGCCCATACTGGAGAAATCATAAAACATAGGCCAATGATACTGGCAGTAACAACACGCATGAACCTTATCCTTGAGGGAATGCTTTATTGAATGGTTTGACATCGATGTGTTCGTACACACCTTCTTTTAAGAAAGGTTCATCCTGTAGCCATCTGTCCAATGCTTCACGACTGTCAAAATCGACAATAATGGTACTGCCATAAAAACCGGCCTGCGGATTGGCTGGATCTTTAGGCATGGCACCTGCAACAATCAGGCGGCCTTCAGCATTTAACTGTTCCAGACGTGCAAGGTGTTGTGGACGAATCGCGAGGCGTTTTTCAACTGTACCTTCCCGATCGGTACAGCTAACGACGAATAATGGCATGATGACTCTCAATCGTTTGTAGTTGGACTTATTCAGCGGTCTTAAAGTATTTGCGCAATACAATAAACTGAATAATGATAAAGGAAAACATCACGATCATGTCACCGAATGCAGTAAATTCGCCCCAATATTTTCCATCCATCCACAAATAGGCGAAAAAGGTATGCAGAAATGACATCAGTACGAACATGGCAACCCAAGCATAGTTCAGCTTGAACCAGCCTTTTTCGCTTAGATTGAATACCGGACCAAACAGGCGCTGAATCAGTGGTTTTTTATCCTTGCTAAACCAAGGGGATAAGAAAAAGACCCCGGCAAAGACCAGATTCAGTAACACGGCTTTTAGGCGGATATAAAAATCATCGCTGAGGATCAGGGTGATGCCACCAAAAATCACCGTCATAAACAAGACAATCCATTGCTGCTTGTCCAGACGGAATTTTTGCATGACAAATAACGCACCATAGACGACCAGCATGGAAATAATCAGACCTGTGGTTGCAACAAGAATATTATTATTGTCGACACCCCCCGCAGAACCGATCAATTGCAGCAATTGATGGTCAGTGTCTTTTGGATCTACAGTTTTATATAAATAAAAGAAAATAATGAGTGGCACAAAGTCTAAAAGTGCTTTCATGTTAGAGTATCTAAATCTGATTAAATAAATGTCATAGTATAGAGATGCACGGCGTAGATTTACATACACATAGTAATATTTCTGATGGAACTTTCAGTCCTCAGCAATTAGTCGAAGCGGCTGTGGAAAAACTTGTCCATACTTTGGCCCTGACGGATCATGACACCATGGACGGTTTGGCATTGGCTGAGGAAGCCGCTAAAAATCATGAGATTAAGATCATTTCGGGGGTGGAAATATCCAGCCAGTGGTCACGTCCTGCCACCAAAAAAAACTATGGCGTGCATATCGTCGCCCTAAATATGCAAAATCCTGAGCCTTTACAAAAAGCCCTCAATCAGCAAAAGAAAATCCGGGCTGAACGCTCTAAACAGATTTGTGATCTGCTGGCTCCTTTAATTGGTGAGGATATTTATGCAGATGTACTGGCCAAAGTCGACAATATCCCTGATCGGGTGACACGCACCCATATTGCCAAAACGCTGGTAGAAAAGGGGATTGTGACCCGTGCACAACAGGCTTTTGATAAATATATTAAGGAAGGCAAGAAAGCCTATGTCAAATTTGATGGCTTGAGTCTTGAAGACACCATTCAGGTGATTCATGAAAGTGGCGGATTCGCCGTGCTGGCACATCCGACCAAATATGATTTATCTGCGACCAATATTCGCTACCTGATCGAGATCTTTGCCAAGTTCGGTGGAGATGCCGTCGAGCTGCCACCGGCGATTGAACCAAGTTCCACCCGGCAGATGGTGGATCGAATGATTACTGAATATGATCTTAAAGTTTCGATTGGCAGTGATTTTCATGGCGATCACATGCCCTGGATTAAACTGGGCAATGTCCCGAGTCTTAAACCGGGGCAGGTCGGGATTTGGGAGAGTTTTGTTTAGTCATTCCTTTACCTCGATCTTTTTCATTTGAGAGAAGATTTTCCCTTCGCTACTAATAACAAAGGGCGAGGAGAGAATTATAAATTAAAGCAAATTATGATCTTGAGCCTGAATCGGTGGTGGCGTCGGTTTACCTAAAGTCCCTAACAGTTCAATTTCAATCGTACGTACCATCGAGTCCAGCGGCAAGTCATTACTCTGAGTACCAAAAGGCTCTTCAATTTCCGAACTTAGAGCATCTAATCCTAAAAAGGTATAAGCCAAAATTCCAACCAGTAAAGGCGTAAACAGACCAAGCGTTGAACCTAAACTAAAAGGTAAAATAAAACAGAAAAAATAGACGGTACGATTGAGCAAGACCGAATAGGCAAAAGGCAAAGGCGTCGTCGCAATCCGGTCACAACCAGTCTGGACAATACTTAGTTCCGCCACATGATTATTCATCTGCATATAGATGATATCGGAGATTTCACCTTCTTTAAGCGCCTGCATTAACTCCCATTGAATCAGGCTTAAGGTATATTGCGGCGCATTGGCCTGCTGATAGAGTTGGGTCACCGCCTGCTGGCTCATGCCGCTGGTTTCAACCAGTTCAGTCGGATTGGCTGTTTGATGGCGTAGGCGATCGCGGAGTACATTGGCAAAGACAATCACATGCTGAATCACACGCTCACGGCGACCTTGGGACAGCATCCTGCAATCACGGTCAAAATGACGTGAATTGGCAATTAGAATTCCCCAAAGTTTGCGCGCTTCCCACCAGCGGTCATAACAGGCGGTATTTTTAAAACCAAGAAAAATAGACAGTACCACTCCAATCAGGGTAAAGCCAACCAAGGGTAATTCTGGAAAATGAAAATAACCAATATGTGACAAGCCACCAATGATGGCTGACATCAGCATCACCACGCCCAAAGGCGGTAAAACTTTAGGTAAAATCGTCCCCCGCCAGGAAAACAGCAGTTTAAAAACAGTCGGCTGGTCACGTACGATCATTTATTGGAATCATCACAATTTTTTTCATGATCTTGTGGAGTTGTGCCTGCTTTGTCAAGTGCTATTCAATACTGCATTTCTGGTTTGATGAGTTGCTGCTCAGCAAAGGAAAAACTGCCCTCCAAAGCGATAATACAATGGTCAATCAGATGAATATCTACCAGCTGGCAGGCTTGTTGAATCTGACGGGTCAATGCCAGGTCAGCCTTGGATGGAGAGGGCCGGCCCAGTGGATGATTATGTGCAATCACAATGGAAGTCGCCTGTTGGCTAATGGCATAACGCAACAATTGATTAATGGAAATATCACATGCATTGATGGAGCCATAAAACAGTTTTTTAAAGGCAATTTTTCTTAAACTGGCATCCAGACACAGCACGGCAAACACTTCCTGAGTTTCACCGAGCAGTTCAAAACGTAAGTAATCTCTCAGCCGCTTGGAATTGGTAAGTTCCAGTGCATCCTGTTTCAGGTGCTCGGCTATGTAACGCCGTCCGAGTTCCTTGACGGCCATCAGTTGAGTATATTTACTGATGCCCATGCCATGAAACTGGCTGACTTCCTGTAAAGGTGCATCGAGCAACGCAGTCAAATGACCAAAATGCTGAATCAGCAAACGCGCCAGATCAACTGCCGAATGTTGCTGGGAACCGGAGCGTAGAAAAATAGCCAGTAGCTCGGCATCGGACAGACTTTCTGCGCCATATTGAATTAAGCGTTCTCGCGGCCGTTCTTGTTCCGGCCAGTTTTTAATAGAAAATTGCATAGTTATTAGACTTATTTATTATGAATTATCAGTTTTCCCGCAAGCTGATCTCTTGGGGATGCGATTATTTAATGCTATTGTGAGCCCCACTGCAACAGCAAGGTAATCTGTTCGTGAGCTTTGATCTAAGTGTAATTCCTCATAAAAATATCATTTTGGCCGTTACTGGCGGTATTGCTGCCTATAAAAGTGCAATTCTGGTTCGTCGTCTGAAAGATGCCGGATTTGATGTGCGGGTCGTCATGACTCACGGTGCACAGGCTTTTATTACACCTTTAACCTTTCAAGCCTTATCGGGCAATCCTGTACATACCGAATTGCTGGATACTGAAGCAGAAGCCGGCATGGGCCATATCGAGCTGGCACGTTGGGCAGATCTGTTGCTAGTAGCACCGGCCAGTTGTGATACCCTGGCAAAATTCGCAGCAGGTCTGGCGGATGATCTCTTAAGTACTCTCTATCTGGCGACGAAAGCACCTGTCTGGGTGGCGCCTGCCATGAACCAGCAAATGTGGGCGGCGAAAGCAACGCAGCGTAATCTTGCGACACTGATCGAAGATGGTGTGCATGTGATCATGCCGGATGCAGGATCACAGGCTTGTGGTGATGTAGGTTTGGGCCGGATGCCTGAGCCGGAAGATTTAGCCCGACAGGTGACTGAATATTTTCATAAAGCTCAACGTGCGATTGCGGAAAAATTTGGCCTGCTTGCGGGTAAACAAGTCACGATTACCGCAGGCCCGACCCGCGAAGCGATTGATCCGGTGCGTTATATTTCCAATCACAGTACCGGGAAAATGGGCTTTGCACTGGCTGCAGCCTGTTATGCAGCAGGGGCAAATGTCACCTTGATCGCAGGGCCGGTCAGTCTGGAAACCCCAAATGGCGTGAAACGTAAGAATGTTTCTTCTGCCGTGCAAATGCTGAATGAAAGTATGCAGATGCTGGAAAATGGTTGCGATATCTTTATTGCGACAGCTGCAGTAGCCGATTATCGTGTGGCAGAAGTAGCCGAACATAAAATCAAGAAAGCTGGTGATGAACTGAATGTAGCCTTGGTGAAAAATCCGGATATTGTCGCCACCATTGCCCAGCAGGAAAAACGCCCATTTATGGTCGGCTTTGCTGCAGAAACTCGCAACATTGAAGAATATGCTGCCGGAAAGCTGGTCGCGAAAAAGCTTGATATGATTGCCTGCAATGATGTATCACGTGCAGATATCGGATTTGCTTCGGATGAAAATGCCATGACAGTATTCTTTGCCGAGCATTATCAGCTAGACAAACGTGATCTGGAAAAAGCCTCCAAGCAGGAGATTGCCCAGCAGTTGATCGAAGCTATTCATGATGCCCTGTATCGTGATCCATCCAGTGATGATGATTTTTAAAACGATCTGTATCGAAAAACCCTGAATTCATCAGGGTTTTTTATGGCTAATTTTTTATCATTAATTCAAAAAAACTATAGAAACCATAAATATTTAATCTTAATCGAAGCGCTGTTTGTTTATTGTTTTTGCAAAAAAGCATAAAATGGATCACAGAATAAGCAAAGATAAAAATATTGCATATATCAGCTATAAGCAGGAAGTGGAAAGAAAAAAGAGGGGGCGCTATGAAAAAAATCATGATGTTATGGATGGTTGCCTGTCTGGCTGGATGCAGTTATTTTGTCTCGATGGATGAACTGGCCAGAAATATTCAAACGCAGATGCAACGTGAATTTAATTCCAATCGAGATTATCAACACTATCGTTTTACCGTGAAAAAAGTCAAAATTGTCCAGCGTCAGGGGAATGAGTTTCAGGCCATTTCTCATCTGAATTATCAGGGTGAGGAATATCCCATTCATGTAAAAGTCTTTAAGGTGGATGGGGGGTATAGTTGGTCGATTGAAGATGATGCCTTTGCTTTTATTGATGAAATTGAAATTGAAAAATATCGTCAGCAACTGGATCGAGAATTACAGCAACTGGCCTCAGCCTTGGATGATCTAGAACCTGTAGATGAACCGAACCAGAATGTCTCCGGCTCTCTGATTACACCAGTGGCTGAACCCGCATTACAAGATGTTTCTTATCAGGAAGAGCCAATTCCGGTCGGCAATATCACGGCGTATACGCAATAACTCATGCGCAATCGCTATAAAAAAGCACCGATCATTGGTGCTTTTTGTATTTAGGATTCAACTTGCTGATGTTCACGTACATAATCTTCGGTACGCTGCATCGCTTCCTGAATATTAAAAAGTGCAGTCTCTACATCTTTCAAGGTTTTGGCATTACCACCGCTTAAAGCCTGACGCCATTTACGTGCACCTGGCAAATTCTGGAACAGTCCTAAAATATGACGGGTAATAATGGATAAAGGTGCACCTTCGGCCATGCGCTGGGCAATATAAGGCAGCATCTGTTGCATAATGTCAAAACGGTCTGGTGCATCCAGATTCCATAACTGGCCCAGTTCAGCCAGTAAGTAAGGATTATGATAGGCTTCGCGGCCAATCATCACGCCATCCACATGTTTGAGATGTTCCAGCGTTTCGGCATAGGTTTTAATTCCGCCGTTGATCTCGATGAGCAGATCAGGACGATCCTGTTTTAAACGATAGACATCTTCATAACGTAGGGGTGGCACGTCGCGGTTTTCTTTAGGTGATAGACCTTTTAATAAGGCAATCCGCGCATGCACGATAAAATTATTGCAGCCGGTTTTGGCCACGGTATCGACAAAATGCAGCATCTCTTCATAAGATTGCATATCATCAATTCCGATCCGGTGTTTTACGGTCACTGGAATATCCACCGCATGACGCATTTCAGCAATACATTCTGCGACTAGATCAGGCTCCGCCATCAGACAGGCACCAATTTTATTATTTTGTACCCGGTCACTTGGGCAACCTACATTTAAATTGACTTCGTTATAGCCCCAGTCCTGCGCCATCTTGGTACAGATTGCCAGATCTTTTGGATTCGAGCCGCCGAGTTGCAAAACGATTGGCTGCTCTTCCGCATTAAAGTCCAAATGACGTTTGGCATCACCATAAATGATCGCACCTGTGGTGACCATTTCAGTGTACATAATCACATTCGGGTTAAACAGACGTGCAAAGAAACGATAATCTTTGGTGGTCCAATCCATCATCGGGGCGACACTGATTCTCGGAGATTGAGTGTTTTCAATGTTTTTGTTAATAGTCATTAAAAATCATGCCTTTAATCTATATTCCGCAACCTGCGAGAATCTGTTTGAACCTGTGTTTAGGTGGGTAAATCGGTTTGCATTTACACCAAATTTTACACCATAATGGAAAAAATAGCTTTTGGTGTAAATTATGGGGTCGATTACAGCAAGGAAAGGTGCAGATGGTAAAGTTAACTACCGTGCTGCGATTCGAATCACTCGAAAGGGCTTTCCTGCTTTTTCTGAAAGTAAAACATTTCATTCAAAAAAGATGGCTGAAAACTGGCTTAAGAAAAGAGAAGTCGAAATTCAAGAAAATCCTGATATTTTGCTTGGCAAGGAACAGCTCATTAATCTGACCTTATCAGATGCCATAGATAAATATTTGGATGAAGTCGGGAGCGAGTACGGAAGGACGAAACGCTATTCTCTGCTCTTAATCAAGAAGCTGCCAATCGCGCGCAATATTATCACAAAAATAAAATCAGTACATTTAGCTGAGCATGTTGCTTTGAGGAAGGGTGGAGTCCCTCATCTTGAACTTGAACCTATCGCGACTAGTACGCAACAACATGAGCTTTTACATATTCGTGGTGTACTTTCTCATGCTGCTGTTATGTGGGAAATGGATATTGATTTAAATGGCTTTGATAAGGCTACGGCTCAGTTAAGGAAAACACGCCAAATATCATCTAGTCAAAAAAGAGACCGACTGCCTTCGAGAGATGAATTGATTGCATTGACGAAGTATTTTGCAGAACGATGGAAGCTAAATCGTTATGGCTCTAAATACCCAATGCATTTGATTATGTGGTTTGCAATTTTCTCATGCAGACGTGAAGCTGAATTAACACGATTGTATTTTCGAGATTATGACCTACATCACTCAACATGGAAAGTGCATGATCTAAAGAATCCGAATGGCTCTAAAGGTAATCACAAATCATTTGATGTTCTTGATTCTTGTAAGGAAATGATTAAGAGATTAAAGCATCCAGAAGTCCGTGATCGGATGCTAAAGCTAGGTCATGATGAAAATTTGTTATTGCCTTTGAATCCCAAAAGTTTGGGTAAAGAATTTAGAGAAGCCTGTAAAGTGTTGGGTATTGAAGATTTACGATTTCATGACTTGAGGCATGAAGGCTGTACTCGATTAGCTGAGCAGAGCATGACTATTCCCGAAATTCAGAAAGTAAGTTTGCATGATTCCTGGAGCAGTTTACAGCGATATGTATCAGTGAAGGCAAGAAGAGATGTTATACAGTCTGAAGAGGTGCTACGCCTCATCGATGAAACGTAGCATAGTCTTTAGAAGCTTCTGAATACTTTTTGTCTAAAATATCTGCTAGATCTTTTACGTGCACTAGAAAGGGTGCACGTTTACTCTGATCTATCTTAAACACAGAGAAAGGGAATTCTTGATTATTCGCCTTTCTTAATGCTTCAGCTTTACTAAGATGAGGATAATAGTCAGAAACTATTGTCATCAGCTCGACGGTCATAGAGCGATATTTCATAAACAGGTAGTCAGCAGTGGCTAGCTGGAATATTCCCATTATTAAACTCGCATTATTCAGTCAAATTTTGAATACACAACCTCACATGAGGGTTGTAAACCATTTAGTCTATATAACGTATCTGTACCTATTAAATAGGTTTTTAAACATCTGATGCGTTCCCTGTAATTGGGACTTTTCTTACTAAATCGGTTATTTACAAGAAATCCGTTTAGATATCCAAAATCATAAGTAATAACATAGCAACTATTTGATTCAACTGTTTTTTTTAGGTTTTCAAAAAAACTTAAATCAGCAAATCCTGCCGGCTCATCAATAAAATCCTTCTGTAATATTACGATGTAACGCATATTCATACGGTGATTTAAGCATGGCTCTTGTTTTAAGAAGATGGCTAAACATTTATCTGGCTCAGCCAGATTAAGTAGCTTTTTCATCTCATTACTGACTAATGTCTTAAATTCCTCAATTTGTAAGGATCCATTTTGAGTGGCATCACAATTAATACTGAATTCTTGTAGTTCGAAGCCAGACACATTTTTATCGAGAGCACGAAATGTTGTGTTTAAGGTTTGTTTAGATAAATCAAAAGCCCCCATCCATTTTTCTAAACTATTGCCATAATGCGAGGTTTGCATGCAAAACTGTAATTCCTCAATCATACGAATTACACTGGAAGGATCAAAAGCTTTGTATCCCATACCATGTTGATAAGCTAAGTGATAAAACTGTAAAATTAGAGGATGTAAACTCATTTTTGACATACAGCCATTAATCCAAGGTGCACTATTTAGCCCAGGTAACGTCTGTATGGCTTGCATAATAAGAGCATTTGATCCATTAAAAGCATTTTCAATGTTTTTAGCAGAGGCTCTCGCCAAGAGTGAAGCTACTTGATAAATATTAACAGGGCTTGGATGTGGTGGAGCTAGCCGTGCGCCAGTGCTACAGTAATAAGCAGTATTAATTACTGGAAGATCTTTTTTAGTTAGCATTAGAGTTTCCTTTATGACTGCTATTCACTAAATTGGTGTTGATAGACTTACCCCCTTTTCTTGGACGGCCTGCATTAGAGCGTCGCTGAGGTGGTAGACTAGTCTGAATTGTTCTGACACTTTTCATCTTTTCAAACATGAAGTATTGTTCTCTTTTACAGAAATATTGAATACAAACATCTAACGCTTCTCGTTTTTCGGTATTTGTATATTCAATCATTCCTATGCATAGTGTTTTGTATTTGTCTTTAGCCATATGGCAGTTGTAAGTACAGCCTTGACCATTCGTAAGTTTTTTCCAATACTTAGTAATTTCATGTGCAAAATACCCATCATTTTGATGTAAATTGCCATCTAGAAAGAACAACCCATGAACGTGAAAGCCCTTTTTTAACCCATGTTCAAACTTCAAAATATAACCCTTAATTTGGTTTAATATTTTGTTATGCCTTTTATTGTGCAGGAACCGCGCAATAAGTCTTTTTAATGACTGCAATGCATCTTCGGAATGAAAGTGATGCTGTAGTTCATCTGGGCAATAATTAGTTAAGTGCTCTAAAGGTGGTTTAAAAGCAAAGTCAACGCGTATAACTAGAAGTTTGCTGAATTTGTCAAAATAATGACTCACCGTTTTACGGCAAGACTTTAAATTGTTTTTAGCCTTCCTTTCACGATCTCGGATAGCATTTTTTACTAAAGTGCTAGCCATTTGCTCACGAATGAGTTGAACGAATCGATTCAATAAATCTGCTCTTGGTTGTATATGCCCAAGAGGTTGAGAATTAGGTTGCTCAAATAAACCAATCAGATCTATTTCAGTATTCAAAAGTTCTTTTGCTTTGAAGAAGCATAATATCTCTTCACAGACTGTAAAATCTTTCAAGTAGTTAAGATCAATGCCTGTAATATCATCAAAGACAGAAACAAATGGTTTCATCCATTGAGAGTAGTAAAAGAATCCCTTAAATACATTAAAATCATCAAGTTCAACTGTGGCTGCAAGCTCGCTTTGCGTTCAAGCACTCCCTGACGAATGACACTATATTGAGCATGCATTTCAATCGATGGTTATGATATAAAATAGTTAGCTCAATCTCTGAGGATGGGGCAAGTTCAAATGCCCCATTACTTATGAGAGGATAAACAATCACGGGTTCTTGTGATTTATAAGGTTTACAAGCCATGATTGTGCCCCTTGCATTTATTAGAAATCAGATTGAATTGTCTAACTTCTTGCAGTGCCCTGTATAAAATTAAGAGTATAGGGAGATATACTTTCCCTAATTTATAAGTAAAAGAACTATTTGAGTAACATCTTGTTAATAGTAATATTATCCTATATTCAAACACCCAACTTTCCTGGGGTAAGGGAATCAAAATGTGTTGAGTGTTCGAGGTTTTTTCGATTGCTGCTGTGTACATAGTTACTGCCTAAGTAATGATTATTTTCGGGTAAAACCCATTTGTTAGATAATTTTCTTTTTGCTTTAAGAAAGTTATCTAATGGCAGTAAATTTACAACGAGACGAAAAAATATGTGTGTTGATTCCAACTAAATAAAAAAAATTGAAAATCATTATTTTTCAGTTAGATGGAGTATTCTTCTTTTTAACTCTTCATTTTTGTTAATAATTAAACGAATTCTATTTTCTAGGTTATCAGGCATCAACCCGTGCTTGTGATTATTCTCTTTACGATGTTTTTCCATATATTTATGCAGATGTTCGTAAATCCCATCTGCCAAAACTTTGCACAGCTCTGTCTTGTTTTTATACTTTTTCATATATTTATTATCAGAAATTAACTCAATGATTTTCTTTTCGTAGTCATCATAAATTTGTTTTTTTCTGGAGTTTCCTTCATTGCTTAAAGTTGAGCCATTAAGTTTTTTAAGCAAATACTTGTTATTTAATAAACTATGGTTATGGCAAAAAATCTTAGGTTTATCTAAAATTCCACTCTTAGAGTTAGTGCGTTGATATTTTTTAAACAGACCTTGTGATATGCATATATTGATAGCTTCTTCTAACGAATTATATGATTTTTCAAATATTTCTTCATAACTGTTTGTTACATGACTTACAGCTTCAGGTGCATCACTTTCGTGTGTATGTTTAATATTATCTACAAACTTAAAACAGGCAGTTATTTCTTTTAGACCTTCACATAAGATAATGGCTTCGTTAAGATAGGTACAAAGGGAAGGAAAGTAGACAAGATTATTTTCTGCACGTTTATTAATAACTTCTTGAGAAAGTTCTAAAGCTTCTTTTAAGGTCATTCTAGGATTATGCACATTCTCCAGTATGATCTCACAGACAGCTGAAAGAACAATTACAATGGCTGTAAATAATTGGTCAACTCTATTCCTAGAGTCGAACATGCCTGTGCGCATTACTTCTGCATCAAGAAAGTCACACTCATAAATTTCTTTATATACGTATTCAGGGGTAACTTCATCGCCAATCCTTTGAAATGAATATGAATAAATTTTTCCTGAATACTCAAATTCAACATCTATATACATTTTAAGTTCTTTTAAGTTGTTGTAATTATGACTAATTCGAAGTAATTCATGAGTATTGGAAGTTTTTTGAATAGCTAAACTTTTGAGATATCCTGTGAAAAATCTTTTAGTAGCTTTCTGACCTAATTCTGTTGGTGCAGACAAGTTATTTTTTTCAAATTGGTCAGTCATAGCTGTTGTTGTTTTTTGCTCGTTCTTAAAAAGCATAATTGGCCTTAAAATATTGTACATACTTAAGTATTTTATAGTTTAAATCAATTAATTAGGTTATTAATCGGTTATGTGTATAAGTGGTGGGTTAGGCATCAAAAATAGTACTTTTTTTCTATCAAAGTATTAGAATAATGCCTAAAAAAATAGGTTTAAAAAGATTCTTTTAAATTACAAGAATTTTTTAGATTCTCCCATTCTTGTTCTGCTGCTTCATCGGTAATACCTTTGGATTCAGCAATTTTTTTAATCTCTTTTTCACGAGCCTCGTTGTAGTCATCTTCTTCTCGTTCGAGATTCAAGTCTTTATTCATATCGATTCCTCTGATTAAAAATTAGATGATCAATATGCAGATAAAAGCCTGATACTTCAATATTAAAGATTGTTAAATGTCACATTAAATTTATGAGTTGATTACTTGACGCTCTTTCAAGTGAAGATTATCCTTTATTTGCTGACCTACATCGTCAGTGGGTTTTGACAGACCCCTCACACAAGCACATCAAAAAAGAAATTTTTTGGTGGCGAATCCGTTCGTCCCCCTTCGTTGCGGTAGGGCGAGGGAGGGACGCCTTGTGCGTGCTGATCCTTGTGTGTCAGTCTGTCAACCCTTTCTCGTTCTGCCACCATCAATTGACAGTGATCCGGTAGAACTCTTTTAGCACAAGGAGTACGCTATGCGCTCACATCAATACCGTCTTTTATATTTCTCTTTTTTTATATTTGTTCCGTTGGACTATTAGAACTGAGGCTGTGCAGTCAAGGCATAGCTGTGTCGATGACTTTCTAAGAATAAAACTTTTTCAAATACATATTACTGATATGAAGATGAATCTCTCATGCTGTTTTGAGGGCCGTAGATCCGGGTGCTTTACCGTCTAAATACTTCAAAAAAACATAGATGTTCATTCAACCATTCATGATATGGGGGACACTGGTTCTTGTAAAAACTGGTGATACCTATAAAAAAGAGAAAATGATTATGTTTAAAACCTTCCTAAAAACTGCCCTTATTTCATTATTGCTCGCAGGTGCATCTTTCGCGCAAGCAGGTTGGTTCGCTCAAGCGAGTGAATCCTATCTTGTTCAAGCGCGTCATACAGGCAATGGAGTCTATCAATGTCTCTATAAAACCAATCCTGGCAATCGTGGCTGGAAAAATTTTACAGTGAACTTTCAGGGGGGGTGTCCGCGCTTTGTTCACTACAATGCCAATAATGGCCAAGTTACCGTGCCTAACTAAGCGGGTGAGATCATGAATAATAAAACTTTATTAGGCTTGGCTGCAATTATTGCCATGACGATCATGGTCGTGGCTGGTTTTTATTTTAATTCCAAGTCAAATGGCCAGGCAGAAATAGTTGCAACCACTACTGAAGCTAGTGTGCCTCAAGTAAAAGAGGCAGTAACATCAACTATTCAGGGTGGTGATAAGGTTACAAATACTGATAAGGCAGATCTTCAAGAGAAGATCGTAGCACCAGAGAAAGAATCACGGACCCCGGCATTACTCAGTTTTGAATTTGATCTTAATCAGGATAGCACTGGGACAATTGAGTCCATGATTCCTTATCGGGATCTACCTGAGTTTGAACAAGCCAAAATTCGTCAGTATCAAAATTATATTTTTGAGAAGACTGCCAAAGATACAGGTAAGTCTGTGAATGATTTTAGCCTGCAAGAGCGTGGAGCTATGGAAACAGAAGACCCTTCACATAGCGTCTATGTCTATAAATTCCATACTGGCAGTGATTGCGAAGTCCATATGGTCGATATCGATGCCAATACCGGTGATTATCAGGTCAGCTATAACTACTGCTAGAGCTTAACAGGTACAGCTGAATATTGAGTAAAGGACACATTTATAATGAATATTTTAATTAAACCTATTCTGCTTAGCACTCTCCTGGTCACGGCTGGATGGATGTTATCGGGATGTAGCTCAAGTTTAGACCCGAACACTTTTACCGTCGAACTGAGTGTTGAGGATACGAGTAACTGGTATGCTCAAAATCAAACCGCTACTATCTTAACGATTCGCTCTAACTCTCCTGATCCTATCGAAGCAAAAAATGTGTCGATCAATAACGGTCAATGCAGCTACGAGGGATATCGAAGAAAAATTCAATATCCACAATTCTTTAAGATGGGGCAGGTGTTGAAATTGCAGTTAACAGGATGTGGATATAGCAATGTAGTACAGGTAGATGTTGAAACTGACAAGGGCAATGCTAGTTATAGTTTTCAATAAAGACTAAGCACAAAACCAGTCACGATTGACTTAAAGACAAAACCGCATCCTTCAGGGTGCGGTTTTTTTATGCCTGACCTTCCAGTTTTTTAATAGGAATTGATCTATGTCTTTCATCCATTGTCCTTATTGCCAGTCTGCCAATATCAAGCAGACTGAATCAGGACACCCTCATGAACAGTATTTTGAACAGCTACGGTATTTTCTTTCCCCAGCCCAGATGGCGCTATTCGGAATAAAAATGGCGAAGAAGACCGGCGCTCCACCTTTAGCCGGTGCGATGGTTGGCGTGGTTATCGGTGGCGTGTTGGTAGTGGTCAGCCAATATTATTTTGAACGGCACTATGGTAATGCCATGAATTTTATCTGCCAGGACTGCCAGCAGCATTTTGCTTGGGTAAAGCCTGCTTAATGGGCCTAATCAATAGATCCTCATAGATCTAAATACGATCTAGCTTTGATCTCACAACCTTACATTTTTCAACACATGCTTTCTTCTAAGCATCTTCAATTTTTAAATTTTAAGATTAAGGAATATTAAATATGGCACATCAACTTGAACAAATGGCGTATGTCGGAGAAACCCCTTGGCATAGACTCGGGAATCAACTCACTCAGAATCAGCCGATTGAAGTCTGGGCAAAACAGGCAGGGATGGACTGGCGGATTGAATCCTCCGATGTTAGCTACATGGCAAAGAATGAACGCGGGCAGAGCATCATCATGCCCTATGAAGAACAGCGGGTACTGTATCGTTCCGATACTCATGCACCCTTGTCTGTGGTCAGTCAGCGTTATCAGGAAGTCCAGCCTATGGAAATTCTGGAGTTCTACCGGGATTTGACTGAGCAATCCGGCTTTGAATTAGAAACTGCTGGTGTACTCAAAGGCGGGAAGAAGTTCTGGGCATTGGCACGTACCGGACAATCTACGGCATTGAAGGGCAAGGATGTTAGCAAGGGTTATATTTTATTGGCAACTGCCTGCGATGGGACGCTTGCCACCACAGCACAGTTCACCAATATCCGTGTGGTGTGTAATAACACCTTAGCCATTGCCCTGCGTGGACAGAGTAGCAGTGCTGGTGTCGTGAAAGTGCCACACAGTACTAAGTTCGATGCTGACAAAGTTAAGCAGCAATTGGGTATCTCAGTCCGTGCCTGGGATGAGCATATGTATGAGATGAAACAGCTGACTCAACGTAAAGTCACTCAAGGAGAAGCGGCTGCCTATTTTGATGCAGTGTTTAACAATACCAGCATGAGTGCTGCTGATCAGGAGGAGAACATCATTCAATTCTATCGCAATATCGCCACTCCAAATCCAGCTAAAGAAAAGTCTGAACCGAATGGACGCGCTATGACTAAAGTCATGGACATGTTCAACGGACAAGGCCGTGGGGCAGAACTCAGCTCAGCCAAAGATACTGCTTATGGTCTACTGTGCAGTATTACAGAGTTTGCCGATCATGAACGTCGTGCCATGAGTACCGATCACCGCCTCGATTCAGCCTGGTTTGGTGCAGGTGCTGCATTAAAGCAGCGTGGACTGGAACAAGCACTTCACTTAGTGGTTTAAGTTTCATTTAAGCTAATGCTATTACAATAACGGTCAAGGGGTCATGCAGATGATCCTTCTCCAGTGAAAACACCCCCTTTTGCCACATCTCCAGATGTGGCTTTTTTTATGCCGAAAATTTTTACAGACCTCACTATTTATAAGGATCAAAGCATGAATCAGATTGCACCGATAAATACATCTCAACTCCCTCATTTCCCAATTCCGAATGAGATGAATGAATCAAATACCGCAGCTAAACGAACAGCGACAGCCAAACGTTTAGCCAATACTAAAAATATGGATTACCAAGAATGGCTAGAAGTACGTAAGCAAGGGATTGGCAGTAGTGATGCTGCAACCGCCTGCGGCCTCAACCCTTACATGTCGATGCTGGAACTATGGATGATCAAGACTGGACGTGCACAGCAGAACCTGAATGATGACAGCTCAGGCGTTGCACCGCTGTATTGGGGCAAACAGCTAGAGCCACTGGTGGCTGAGTACTACAGTCTGCATACCAATAATAAAGTGAGACGAGTCAATGCCGTGCTTCAGCATCCCGATCCAGACAAAGCGTTTATGCTGGCCAACTTAGATTATGCCGTGGTGGGTAGTGATGACGTCCAGATCCTGGAGTGTAAGACTGCTGGGGAACATGGTGCTAGGCTATGGCGAGATGGTGTGCCTTTATACGTACTCTGTCAGGTACAACATCAACTGGCGGTGACTGGTAAACAGGCAGCGCATGTTTGTGTCTTGATCTGTGGGCATGAAACCAAGATCTTCAAAGTGACACGATCAGAATCCGTGATTGAGCATATTGTTCAAGCAGAACGATATTTCTGGGAATGCGTGGAAAAGGATACACCACCATCCGTGGATGCAAGTGAATCGGCAGCTAAAGCGATTCAACAACTTTATCCAGCGCATGTACCCTTAACCGTAGAGGATCTCTCGCAAAATGAAAATGCCAATTTGATGTTCGACCAGCTCATCAAAATGAAGGAAGAGATTCAGCATCAGCAGGAACGCTTTGACCAGCTTAAACATGAAATTCAGATGATGATGCAAGACAAGGAAAGGGCAGTCTTTGCAAATGGCTCAGTAGTCTGGAAGAAAGCCAAGGATTCTATCAGTCTAAATACCAAGGCATTGCTTCAGCACCAGCCTGAACTCATCGAGCTTTATCCACTTCAAAAGCAAGGCAGTCGTCGATTTAACATCTATACCGACTAAGCCCTATCTACAGCACTAAATCAAAAATTCACAAAAATCGCTCCCCGCTCTCTACCCTTCGGTAGAGAGCAAATCGGTCGCGATCTCTGTAGCACTTTATCTGGCTCTACATTCTTTGGGTAACTTATTTGGTCCTTGTTCCGACCTACATACATAGACCCAAATTTGTAAGGTAATACATTAAGGAATATCAACATGATTAAAGGTTTAGCAATTACTCCTCCAATACTCGGACGGATCAGTATTGGTCGGATGATCGAGAAGAATGGCAAACGCCTACCGGAAAAGGATGACCAGTTCACCATTACTTCCCAGATTCAAAGCAAAGAAGGCTGGATCAAACATCCATTAGATGATCAGCTGCGAGCGAATGCTCCGAATCAGAAGCTCCGTTCTATACCAGTCCGCATGATCTTTAATGATCCTGATTTAAACCTACGTGCAGAATACACCTTATTTGACCGACAGACTGGACGACCTGTCTGTGTCGGTAATGGAGAGACCTGCCAACGTTTAACCAACCAAGGCGTGGAGCAACATCCCTGTCCATCCCCTGATTTATGTCGATTGGCTCAAGGAGGGAATTGCAAGCCCTACGGGCGTTTGCATGTGAATTTGGATGAATCAGATGAGTTTGGCACCTTCATCTTTAGAACCACGGGTTTTAACAGTATTCGGACTTTGGCTGCACGGCTGAATTATTACCATGCGGCATCCAATGGTTTGTTGTCATGCCTGCCATTGCAGCTGATATTGCGGGGCAAGAGTACGACACAAAGTTATCGTCAGCCGGTGTATTACGTGGATCTAACTTTAAGGGAGGGGATTAGCTTGAATGAAGCGATTATTCAGGCGAAGCAAATTGATGAACAGAGCAAGCAGGCTGGGTTTTATCAGGAGGCTTTAGACTTTACCGCAAGGAAGGGTTTGGGGAATGGGAGGATGGGCGTAGACATGGAGGAAGGTTTGGATGTGGTTGAGGAGTTTTATCAGCCTGTTGAAGGCCAGCAGATTGAGGAAACGCAGCCTGAATTTAATATTCAGCAGGGATTGAAAGGATCAGTGACGGCTTTGAATTAAATCGAACAGGGTGAAATCTTATATAGTATTGAGAGGGTTAAAAAATTGTTTATTCATGACTGTATTTCATTCATGATTTTGCTTAACTGATGATATGTCCTCTCAATACTTTAAAAATATTTCTAATGTACAAAATTTAAATCGTTTTTCTCGATTTTTTGTATGGGTTTAATCATGTTTACATATTTTGAATAATTTTATATCATCGCTAACAAATCACAATATGATGCCTGATTGTGGTTTTCATCACTCTTTTTTTTGCAAGAAGATAGAAGGAGTTCGTTTTAAATCCAACCTTTTTGGTTGTGTTTATTTATGGTAAAGCACTTAATTTATTATAAAAAATTATGTACTTGGCTATTAAATGAGCGTATATTCTGTCGTCTACTTTATTCTAAAACTTCATTAAATTTTTCAAGTGAAGTACAACTTAATATATAGGGTTATTCTCATGAGTAAAATTACATACGTTTCTGTTCTTCTTTCAGCCATTTTAGGTACTTCTGTAGCTCAAGCAGCAACAGCTCCTACTCAGACTTTTGAAGTAAAGTTAACGATTAATGAGTCATGTGAATTTAACTCAGCTACAGATATCGATTTTGGAAGTTTGGATCGCTCTACTGATGCTAATAAGTTGCGAACAGGTACATTAACGGCAACTTGTACAATTGGTACTCCTTATAAAGTTGTACTGGATAGTCAACGAAAAATGACTCATGCTAATGATAGTACATCGTTTATCAACTATGATTTATTCCAAGATGCTGGTACTCAAAAAATTTGGGGTGATACAGAGGATGCTGCTTTAGTAAAAACGGGTACAGGTGGAGTAGATAGTCTTACTGTGCATGCAAAACTAAAAGGAAACACCAACGTTAAGGCTGGTGTTTATACTGACACTGTAACTGCTAAAATTCTTTACTAATTTGGTTTTATAACAAGGAGAAGGGGCTATTGAAAACTGTTCTTAAAAAAGTATTGTATGTAAAATTTTTTCATACTTTGACTTTTTCGGCTTTCTTAGTCTCCTCCTTTTCTTTGGCTCAAGCAGCTAGTTTGCAAGTATCCCCAATTTTGGTGGAGTTCACACCTAGTGATAAAGCGAAAGAATTTTGGCTTACAAATACAGGTTCGACCAATATACGTGCTCAAGTGCGTGTACAACAATGGTCTCAACTAAAGAGCCAAGAAACCCTAATCCCAACAAAAGATTTAATTGCTAGTCCGCTTATTACTGAAATTAAGGCTGGCCAAAGACAGTTAGTTCGATTAATCAAGCCACCCAGTGTAAATATTTCCCAAGAGCGAGCTTTTCGTCTTCTAGTAGATGAATTACCAGATAACTCTCAGCAACAAAATAATTCTGGCCTTAATATACTTTTGCAATATTCAATTCCTGTATTCTATAAGAGTTCTCAGACTTCTAAGATTAATAATGGAGTAACTGCACTTGATAGTATTCAATTTAAATATGCGCAAGGGCAGTTTTCAGCAAAAAATCTCTCTAATTCTTATATACGTATAAGCCAGCTTAACTATGTAGCAGCAAACGGGAAAAAAACACCCTTGATTCCCGGCTTAATGGGATATGTTTTAGCAAGTCAAACTATGTCATGGACACTTCCTCAAAAATTACCTGATAATGGGTCAGGAAAATTTCAGGCTGTTATTAATTCCGATATTAAAGAACAAGTATTACCTATTGAAAATAAATAACTTTTTAAAATGATGAAAGGTAATTATTGTTATTTAATTTTGTTGGGAATCCTATCTACACAGGAAGTAGAGGCCAATCAAATAAATGTTCCTGATTTTAACTCGCCCATTCAGCAAGAGCTATTTTTAGATGTTATTTTGAATCAATCTGATCCTAATGTTTTGGGGCGATTTCTTCAAAAAGATGATCAGCTTTTCGTATTTAAAGATACCCTACAACAACTTAAACTAAATTTACCTACTAATATAAATGCTAGCTCAGCTGAATATTATCTTTTAGAAGATATACCTTTTATAGACTATAATTATGATAGTTTAAATCAAAAAATATATTTTAATGTTGATATTAGAGCTCTAAATAAAATTTCTCAGTATACAGCTTATAATGTTATTGAACCCGCAAAACTAGATCCGGTTCAGGATAGGCCGGGAGTTTTATTGAATTATGATTTTTATAGCCAATATTCGGAGGACTATTTTAGTCTTAATGGAACTAACGAATTTCGCTTGTTTGGGTTAGGTGAGGGGGGGATTTTAAGTGTGTCCACCAACTATAGCTATACGCATACAAATCAAAATTCTGAGTTGAATGCTTTGGTGTTGGATACCTATTGGCAACGTGATTTTCCTGAAAAAATGTTAACAATAAGAATTGGCGATGTGCAATCTAAATCATTAGCCTGGTCTAGATCTACGCGTCTGGGCGGAGTAAGTTTTTCTAAAAATTTTTCTCTCCAACCTTATCAAATCACTACCCCATTAGAATCATTCAAAGGTGAAGTAAGCTTACCTTCTACTGTTGATCTATTTATTAATGGGTTAAAGCAGACAAGTCAACAAGTTGTACCCGGACAATTTGAAATAGAAACTGTTCCGATTATTACTGGAACAGGACAGGCTCAAGTTATTGTTACGGATATAAATGGACAACAACGAATTTTAAATTTTTCTTTATATGGCACTAATCAGCTTTTGAAGGATAAATTAAGTGATTGGTCTTTTAGTTTAGGCCAAACACGTTTAGCTTACGGTGAACAGTCTTTCAAATATGATGATGATCTTGTGGGGAATGCAAGTTATCGTTATGGTTTAACAAAAGATTTAACTATAGAAAGCCATATAGAATTTGCCCCTGATCTTTATTTAATAGGTGGAGGAGTAATTCAAAGATTAGGGGGGCGGGCTGGTATGCTTAATGCTGCTTACTCATTCAGCGACTATAGGCATTCTAACGGGACTCTTTACCAGTTGGGGTATAGTTGGAATTCTCAATATTTGAATTTCTTTTATAATACAACCCGTCAGTCTGGTCAGTATTATGATATTGCAGGCCTCAATAGTTCTAATTTTCCTAAAAGATCTGATCAGGTTTTTCTAGGCTTTAATAATAGATTAGGTCAATTTGGCACAAGTTATATATATCAAGAATATTCTCCAGCTTCATCGAATGAATTTATAACATTCAACTGGTCCTATTCGTTTCCTAATAACTATTATCTTAATCTAAGTGCAAATCATGACTTAACTCAAGAAGATACAAGATATTACTTGAGTCTAAATATTCCGCTAGAAAAGAAGCGTACTGTGAATTTTTCTTATCAGCAAGATCAAGAACAGGAAAAACTATCCTTAAACGCACGTCAGGCTATTTCACGTGATGTTGGAGGATGGGGCTGGCAGCTTCAAGCAGACACGGCTAGAGATACACAAAATATTCAGGCTCAGATTGCTCAAATGCATGATTATGGTGAGTGGAACATTGGTTTTCAGGAAGTCAAATCAAAAAACATTTCATCTCGGATAGCCAATAGTGCATTAAGTGGTAGTGTATTGATGATGAATCAAAGTTTTTTTCCAATGCAGCGTTCTTTTGATTCTTTTGCCTTAATTTCAACCTCGCAAATTTCTGATATTCCCGTTAAATTAGAAAATAGATATGTAGGAAAAACGAATAAAAATGGGGAGTTAGTGGTTACTTCCCTAAACCCATATCAAAATAACCGTATTACAATTGATCCATTAGAATTACCTCCAGATTATCATATTGAAACCACAGTCAAGAATGCTGTTCCAAGATATGCGAGTGGAGTATTCCTTGAGTTTCCTATTTCTCAAATATTAGCCATTCAAGCAGTCATTAAACAAGCAAATGGAAATTTCATAAAAGCCGGAACTAATGTTTGGGCTACCGAAGATTTTAATTTAGAAGATACCGGACCTCTTACTATAGTTGCACATGATGGCATGATTTACATTGAGAATCCTAAAGCTAATAAATTCTATTTAAAGCAAAATGATCAGATTTGTAGCTTTGAAATAAAAGACTTAAGTGACCAAAAAGGTATTATTGATTTAGGAGAATTGATATGCGAATAATAAAAAAACCAATGCATTATTATTTATCAATTAAAAATTTCACTTTTATATCCAGTCTCTTTTTAGGTGTAATGCTGGCAGGTGAAACTCAAGCAGCTAAATGTAGAATCTCATCACCCACTACTTTGAATTTCGGCGAAGTTAATATTGGAGGAGGGCGAGCTTTTACTACAGTTGAAGTGGTATGTGATCCGGAAAATAATGCACCAACAAACTTTAGAGTATGTTTGACAGCAGATAGTTGGTTTTTTAATGAAACAAGACGCTACATCTATAATTTATTCAGCAGTCTGTCATATAACCTTTTTTATGATGCTGGTTACAATAATGTAATTAGAAATCAGCTCAATACATCCGGTTGTTATGATTATAGGGCGACTTCGGGACAAGAAGTGAGAGGTACTATTCCAATATATGGATATTTATACCCTAACCAAAATACTTTTGCAGGAACTTATAGCTCCTTAACTTTATCAACAGAAATTTTATATGCATTTGCTCGAGGTAATACTCAACCTACTGATAATAATGTCTTAACTTCTCGTTTAAGTCATTCTGCTAATATGACTGTATTGGCTGAGTATGAAAATGCATGTGTTTTACTCTCAGCTAGTGATTTAGACTTTGGACAAATCAGTAATTTATCAACTGAGCTACGTACGAGTGGGCAAATTTCATTGCAGTGTCCAAACCGGGTATCATGGAATGTCAGCTTAAATAATGGGAGATATGCCTCGGGTAGCCAAAGACGTATGTTTAATGGCCGTGATTATATTAATTATGATTTATATTTAGATAGTGGAAGAGCTCGGAAGTGGGATCAATTTACTTTAAGAAAGGGTAGTGGTAATAATAATCCAGAATTTATTCCAGTCTATGGAAGCGTACCAGTACAATCAATTAAAAGTGCAGGCAGCTATCATGACACGATTACTATTACACTCACTTATTAATAGGTTATAGTCGCTATTACGTTATCGCTATAAACACCCGCTGGAACATTTGTCGCACCATCATTAATTTTTGCCCAAATTTTAAAAGCTTGGTCAGTGCCTGTTCCCGTATTTGAGTAAACTGCTTCTGATGAATTCCCCCAAACAGTTTTGAAGCCAGCATCCTGATAGAGTTGATAAGGAATCTGTATAGAGCTGTCTTGAGTGTTTTTCAATACCTTATCACTATGTAAAGCTATTGAGTAAGGTGTATCTTGAGTACAACTAATATTTAAATTACCTGAGCTAGTAACATTATTGGTAGATCTCTGAATAGATCCAAAATCAATTTCTTGAGACTGACTGCTTTGAATTTCACAACGTTCTGTTACAGTGAGTTGCACTTTGAAGTTGGTTGAAGAATTATCATTTATCTGGGTGTAGGCAATTGAAGATAGTAAGATCATGAAACCTAAAGAGTATTTTAATTTTTTCATAATTTATATCCCCAACACTTTAATATTCAACAAGTATTTTTCATACCTAGAATAATACAATTCACGCAATTCTTCTATAACAATGAGATAATTTTAAAGCGTTAACTTTGTTGAATAGATTAGTTCAATTCAGAAAAGTAACACTTATATCCGTTTTAAAGTTTCAACGAAATATTATAGTTTTTTTAACCAAAAGAATATTCAACTTAAGTTAATAGTTAGACTGCTTGGGTAATCTCCCCTGAAAATAAAAGATTCTAAATCTATAATTTTCTTTCAACATACGAGATAGCTTCATTTTGAATTTGAATCAAATGATCTACTCTCGTGCCTATTGATGCAAGTGATGCTCAGAGGAACGTCCACCATACAGAGTTTCATCAAACTGTTTACTAGGTGTGTCTTACTTTAAGGGAAGGAATTAGCTTGAATGAAGCGATTATTCAGGCAAAGCAAATTGATGAACAGAGCAAACAAGCGGGGTTTTATCAGGAAGCTTTAGACTTTACCGCAAGGAAGGGTTTTGCCAATGCACGGTTTGAAACGGATATAGAGGAAGGGTTAGATGTGCTGGAGGAATACTACCCTGAACAAGAACAAAACCGTACGGTGGAGCAACAAGCTTCGCCTGAAGGGTTTGTGCAGGATATTCAGCAAGGGTTGCAGCGATCAGTCAGACCCGTCAACTAATCGATTAGTTGGAAAAGAGCAGCTTTCTAGGTTGCTCTTTTTTTACGACAGTATTAGTCGTGGGAGTTGTCAAAGTACTATTTTAGCTATAGTTATCCCGTTAAAATGACAAGACTTAATTAATCTCTATTTTTTTTGTTAAGTGCATGACTTTTAATAGGTCGCAGATATGCTAACTTAGCAACATTGTTTAACATTAAGTATAAAACCAAAGCGGTTGATCTTGGATTGAGGAAATAAAATGCATTCATTGGAACAAAAATTTCTAAATGACTTAGATGACAAGCTTTGGAAAGCCGCCGATAAATTACGCAGCAGTCTAGATGCAGCCAACTATAAGCATATTGTTTTAGGGTTGATTTTCTTAAAGTACGTTTCAGATGCTTTTGATGAACGACAGTCTGAGCTCAAGACTTTATTCGCTCATCATGATGACAACAATATCTACTACATGGCACGTGATCACTATGATAGCGATGAAGAATACCAACAGGCTATTGCTGACGAACTAGAAATACTGGATTACTACCAAGAAAAAAACGTGTTTTGGGTGCCAAAAGCAGGCCGCTGGTCAAATATCCGTGATGCAGCCGCTTTACCAATTGGCTCAATCATTTGGCAGGATGAACAAGGTGCAGACGTCAAACTGCGTTCGGTATCATGGCTGATTGACAATGCTTTAGATGAAATTGAAAAAGCCAATCCAAAGCTTAAAGGTATCCTGAATCGCATTGGTCAGTACCAGCTGGATAATGACAAGCTACTTGATCTGATCAATACCTTCTCTGACACCAGTTTTACTAAGCCTGAATATAATGGTGAAAAACTCAGTCTGCCCAGTAAAGATATCCTCGGGCACGTCTACGAATACTTTTTGGGACAGTTTGCCTTGGCTGAAGGCAAGCAAGGTGGGCAGTACTACACGCCTAAAAGTATCGTCACCTTAATTGTTGAAATGTTGCAGCCTTATAAAGGTCGTGTGTATGACCCTGCAATGGGTTCAGGTGGATTCTTTGTATCCAGTGAAAAGTTCATTGAACAACATGCTCAGGAAAAGCACTACAAAGCCTCGGAGCAGAAAAAGCATATCTCTATCTATGGTCAGGAGAGCAATCCGACCACATGGAAACTAGCAGCCATGAACATGGCGATTCGCGGGATCGATTTTAATTTTGGTAAAAAGAACGCGGATACATTTTTAGATGATCAGCATCCAGACTTACGTGCTGATTTTGTCATGGCTAACCCACCTTTTAATATCAAAGATTGGTGGCATGCTTCGCTAGAAAGTGATGTACGCTGGAAATACGGTACACCGCCACAAGGTAATGCCAACTTTGCTTGGATGCAGCACATGCTACATCATCTGTCACCAACAGGCAGCAT
This sequence comes from Acinetobacter sp. CIP 51.11, assembly GCF_000369665.1. Lineage (GTDB taxonomy): Bacteria > Pseudomonadota > Gammaproteobacteria > Pseudomonadales > Moraxellaceae > Acinetobacter > Acinetobacter lwoffii_S. The sequence goes on along the minus strand of NZ_KB850129.1, from coordinate 1,885,192 downwards.
GGCACTTTTACTTGCCAATGGTTCGATGAGTTCCAATACCAACAATGAAGGCGAGATTCGTAAAAACTTGATCGAAGCCGATCTGGTGGAATGTATTGTCGCGTTACCGGGACAACTGTTTACCAACACACAAATTCCAGCTTGTATTTGGTTCTTGACCAAAGATAAAAAGAATGGCTTGTCTTTAGATAAAAAGAAAGCTAACCGTGAAGGCAAGACCCTGTTCATCGATGCCCGTAATCTAGGCTATATGAAAGATCGTGTACTGCGTGACTTTACCGATGCCGATATTGCCAAAATCACCCAGACCTTGCACGCATGGCAGCAGGGCGAGAACTTTGAGGGTGAAAAGTATCAGGATGAAAAAGGTTTCTGTTTCTCTGCTGAGCTCAAAGATATTCAGAAGCACGACTATGTATTGACTCCAGGACGTTATGTGGGTGCAGTCGAGCAGGAAGATGATGGCGAGCCATTCGCTGAGAAAATGCTGCGTTTGACTGCTCAGCTCAAAGAACAATTTGCTGAAAGTGCTGTCTTGGAAAGTGAGATTAAAAAGAATCTAAAAGGCTTGGGTTATGAGTTCTGATCATCCTTTATTGCAAGAAATTCAGAAGGGTGAAAGTCAAACCCTTGAATTTAAAGAGCAGTTACCGAAAGGGCAACAGGTCGCAAAGACCCTGATTGCTTTTGCCAATACCAGTGGTGGTAAATTGGTAGTGGGTGTAAGTGATGATCGCCAACTCGTAGGTATTCAAGATGATATTTTTGAGCTGCAAGATCAGATCACTTCGATGATTAATGAACTGTGTGCGCCCAATATTCTGCCGTATATCTATATCGAGAATATCCAAGGCATTGAGTTGCTGGTGATTGAAGTCAGCCGTGGTTCATTGCTGCCTTATTACCTCAAGCCGCAAGGCAAGGCACAGGGGACCTATATCCGTTTGGGTGCAAGTAATCGTGTAGCATCGTCTGAGTATATCCAGCAACTTGAATTGCAGCGTCTGAACCAGACCTTTGATGAACAGCCGAATCCGCAATACAGTTTAGATGACATAGATTTACAGCCTTTAAAGCAAGCCTTTGCTGAGGTGGGTAAAGAGCTGTCTTTGCAGAAGATGCGGAATCTCAAATTGATCATTCAGCAGAATGGACAGGACTACCCAAGTCATGGGCTGCTCATTTTGTTGGGGCTTTATGAGCAGGTTGAGATTAAATGCAGCCGCTTTAAAGGCACGACCATGACAGTATTTTTGGATAAAAAAGAATACCGTGGCGACTTATTTAGTCAGTTGAAGCAAACAGAGCAATTCATCAAAAACCATCTGCATCTACGAGCAGAAATTTTAGGGTTACAGCGCACAGAAAGTTTTGAAATTCCAATCCCTGCTATTCGTGAAGCCTTGGTGAATGCAGTGCTGCACCGTGACTATAGCAATGCAGGGCGTGATATTAAGGTTGGCATTTATGATGACATTCTGAATATTGTATCGCCGGGTGGTTTGCCCAATGGACTGACTGAAGAAGATTTGGCACAAGGTCGTTCCGAGATCCGTAACCGTGTCTTGGCCCGTGTGTTTAAAGAGCTGGGTTATATCGAGCAGTGGGGCAGTGGTATTGCCCGTATTAAAGATCTTTGTTTACAAGCTGGTAATGCAGAACCTCAACTGAAAGCACAAGGTGATTTTGTCGATTGGGAATTTTACCGTCCTTCGATTGAGCAATTAGGTGGCTCAATAGGTGGCTCAATAGGTGGCTCAATAGGTGGCTCAATCAAAGAAACTATGCTGACAGATCGTCAAAAAGAGATTTTAATTTTAATTCAACAGAACCCAAAAGTTTCCTATCGTTCTATGGCGGAGCACCTCGGAATTAATGAGTCAGCAGTGAAAAAGCATTTGAATCATTTAAAAGATGCTAGCTGGCTTGAGCGTGTTGGTGGAACTCGTGGCTATTGGGCGATTAAGAAAGAGTTTGGGGGTGTGGTGTGAGTTTTACATCGAGAATTAAAATCGAAGATTTGATTAATAATGGTTCTATTCTTGTCCATAAAGATGGAAATCATGGAGCAAAATATCCAAGAACTGAAGAATTTGGTGAGTTGGGAGTGCCCTTTCTTACTGCTAAGTTATTAGATAATTCAGGAAATATTGATTTATTAAAGGCACCCCGTCTAGCGAAAGAAAAAGCGCAAAAATTTACATTTGGGTTTGTTCAGCCGGAAGATGTGTTGCTATCACATAATGCAACTGTTGGAAGAGTGGCTGTTATGCCACAAGTTGATGAACCTATTCTAATTGGCACGTCTTTAACCCATTTCCGGCTTGATAAATCTAAAATTTTACCTACATATTTAGCTGCTTATTTTTCAGGGAAGGATTTTCAGGATCAACTCGCGGCAGTAATGAGTCAAACTACGAGAAACCAAGTTCCAATCACTTCTCAGCGTAAACTTTATATTGAGCTGCCATCAATAGAGATACAAGCAGAGATAGTTAAATATATAGACTCAATTGATAATAAAATTAGACTAAATAACAAAATCAATCAAACCCTAGAATCTATCGCCCAAGCCATTTTTAAAAGTTGGTTTATCGACTTCGATCCTGTCCGCGCCAAAATTGTAGCTAAGCAGGAAGGCAAAGACCCTGAACTTGCTGCGATGTGTGCTATTAGCGGTAAAAGTGAAGTTGAGATTCAGCAAATGTCTAAAGATGACTTTGCTGAGTTACAAGCGAGTGCTGCGCTGTTTCCTGATGAATTAGTAGAGACTGAGCTAGGGGAAGTGCCGAAGGGGTGGGAGTATAAAAAATTAAAAGATTTATGTAGGGTAATCAATGGTAGAGCCTACAAAAATACTGAGTTTAAAGAAGAAGGTATCCCAATTGTAAGAATTCAAAATTTAACGGGTGGTGGAAAAACAGTATTTTCGGACTTGGATCTTCCTCAGGATAAGTTAATCGAGAAAGAAGATTTTATTTATGCATGGTCTGCAACATTTGGTCCGTATATTTGGAGAGGACCAAAAAGTATCTATCATTATCATATTTGGAAAATGGATGTTGATGAAACGATTATCAGCAGATATTTTCTCTACCTAACAATGTTTAGAAAAACTGAATCCATGAAAAGTTCTGGGACTGGCTCTATTTTTACTCACCTTACTAAAGCGATTATGGAATCTCAAGATGTTTTGATTGCTGATAATGCCATCAATATGCTTTTTAAAGATCGAATTGATAGGATCTTTAAATTAATTTCTCTAAAGAGTGATGAGATTAATAATCTAGAAAATATTAGAGATACTTTATTGCCTAAATTATTATCGGGTGAAATTGATGTATCAGATCTAGGTAGTGAGACCGAATATGAGTATTCAACAAAATGAGTCACTAGGTTTTATACGCGTAATGATGGTGTTAAGTAGTTTTTCACCATTATTTATTTTGTGGGCTTTACGGGGGAATCAAGAGGTATCTGATTTATATTTAATTCCCTTTTGTGTTTTATTTGTTATTGTTCCTAATTTGTTTTTATGGCGAAGAATTAATATTGCCAAGAAACAAAATGATAAACGCATAATAAAGGTTGGAACTGCAGATGATCATAAGGATCACATTTTAGTCTATTTATTTGCTACCTTATTGCCTTTTTATTCTGTTGGTATAGAGAGCTTAAGAGATATAGGGACTACATTAGTTGCTTTGATTTTTGTGATTTTCTTGTTTTTGCACTTAAATTTACATTACATGAATATTTTATTTGCAATGAAAGGCTATCGTATTTTTACAATTTGTCCGCCTGAAGATAATAATTCTATCAGTGGTAAAATACCTCAGGTACTTATTACAAAAAGAGCCATCGTGTTAAATGGCGATGAAATAGAAGCGTATAGATTAAGTAATACAGTTTATTTGGAGATTTAGTGTGTTTGTAGATTTTGACTTTGACAATATTAAGAATATTGAATTTGGGGTGGGGAGAGAGTCAGAAGATCAAAATCAACAGTTTTTTGAGGCTATTCCTGTAGATGTGAGCGTTCAGAAAGCATTGGTTGAGATGGCTAAGGCAACTGTCGAAATCATGAATAAAAGCAGTCCTAGTCCTGATTTATATCAACCGTCAGAAAAGCATGCTGGTATTGAGTATTTGTATTTGCCAATTTCTGATCAAATGGCACAAACAATGAAAGACTTGCATGAAGCTAATAACTTAGACATGAATGCTAAAGTATTAAAAAGCCCTACTGAAGTTTTCTGCTATTTTGCAAGATTTATAGATAAATCTGGTAAAAAGCTAACAGCTTTACGCAGAGCTATTCAGTTTAAGGGAATATTGAAAAATAAACTTATTAGCTTATGTGATGACACATTAAAAATTGTTGAGGAAAAGGTATTTAAACTGGATGCTGACTTTGATTTTCTAATCGATAATTCGAATATTCACATAATCCGACCGAGTGCTTTTGAATTTGCTGGTAAGTTACAAGAAGCTATTTTACAGGCTGTGCCTACAAACATTTCATCTATTGCAGCTGATCTCGGTTATGTCGATTTTACTAGCATACGGGCTTACGCTGAAAAAAGGCCTCGTGCAGCTCGGTATATTGCATCTATTAAATCACAAGCTGAAACTAAGAATATTGATAAAGATCGTTTAAAACTGTTATGTGAGCATACAGCGGTTTCTTTAAATATTCAGAATGAAAAAATCTTTGTGAATGAAGGGCATGAACTGGGTTTCTTGGAGGTTCTGGATCGACGTCGTTACCGTTTAGAGTTAATCGACGGTCAAGTTGAAAATTTCAAAGCATCGAGCAGAAGTAAGTTATAAATAAAAAATGAGATGAAATCCATGAACGAAACACAACTCGAAAATCTATGCCTTGATTGGTTCTCTGAAAATGGCTGGGAGATCGTTCATGGTATTGATATTGCGCCTGACAGCAGTACATCTTTACGCAAAGACTATAAACAAGTCTTAATTGAATCAGACTTACATGCTGCATTTGAGCTATTAAATCCACATCTTCCAATAAACTGCTTTGAACAAGTCTTACAAAAACTGAATCAACCTGAAAGTTTAGATCTCGTCACCAATAACCGTGCCTTCCATCGTATGTTGTTGGAGGGTGTACCTGTCACGTATAAGAAGCAAGATGATTGGGTACACGACCATGCTTTTTTGGTGGACTTCAACCATGTGCATCAAAACCGATTTATTGCTATTAATCAATTTACTATTCTAGGTACTAAACAACCTCGGCGCCCTGACATCATCTGTTTTATTAATGGTATTCCGTTTGCTGTTTTGGAGTTAAAAAGCCCAACTGATGAAAATGCGGATATTTGGGATGCTTTTAACCAGTTGCAGACGTACAAAGAAGAAATCTCAGATCTGTTTATTTTTAATGAAGCCTTGGTCGTCAGTGATGGCGTAACAGCACGTGTAGGCTCACTGACAGCGAATCAGGAACGTTTTTTGCCGTGGCGTACAATTAAGAATGAAGATGATAAACCTGCTTTAGAATGGGAGCTAGAAACAGTTATTAGGGGCTTCTTTGACCGAGAATTGTTTTTAGATTACATCAGATTCTTTGTGTTATTTGAAACAGATGGCGAAAAGACCATTAAGAAAATTGCAGGCTATCATCAGTTTCATGCGGTTAGAGAAGCGGTACAAGCGACCATTGCAGCGGCTAATCCAACTGGGGACAAAAAAGCAGGCGTTGTGTGGCATACACAAGGCTCGGGAAAAAGCATTTCCATGTGTTGCTACGCAGGCAAACTTTTACAACAGCCAGCTATGCACAACCCAACCTTGTTAATCGTAACTGACCGTAATGACTTGGATGGACAGCTGTTTGAAACCTTTAGCAATGCTCAAGATTTATTAAAACAAACGCCAGTACAAGCCAATAACCGTGATGAGCTGAGAAAGTTTTTAGCTGAGCGTGAGTCTGGTGGCATCATCTTTACCACAGTACAAAAATTCGCATTACTCGATGGTGAGAGTGAGCATCCATTATTGAATGGACGCCACAATATTGTTGTGATGTCAGATGAAGCACACCGTAGCCAATATGGTCTGAAAGCAAAACTAAGTAATGATGGAACATACAAGTTTGGCTATGCCAAGCACATGCGTGATGCCTTAAAAAATGCAGCATTTATTGGCTTTACTGGAACTCCGATCTCAAGTGAGGATAAAGATACTCGAGCTGTCTTTGGTGATTATGTTTCTATCTATGATATTCAAGATGCCGTTGATGATGGTGCGACTGTTCCAATCTACTACGAATCACGTTTGGCAAAGCTAGATATTAATCAGGCTGAAATTGAAGAGCTATCTGATCAAGTCGATGAAATTGTAGAAGATGAAGAAGATGTTGGTAACCGGGAAAAGACCAAGAGTGAGTGGAGCCGACTAGAAAAACTGGTGGGTGCCACACCACGGCTGAAACAGATTGCTGCGGATTTAGTCGCACATTTTGAAGCACGTACCGAAACCACAGCAGGCAAAGGTATGATTGTCACAATGAGCCGGGAGATCTGTGTCCATCTTTACAATGAAATTGTTGCTTTGCGCCCAGATTGGCATGACCCTGATCCTGAAAAAGGCAAAATCAAAATTGTGATGACAGGTTCAGCTTCAGATAAACCATTGTTACAGCCACACATTTATAACAAGCAAGTCAAAAAACGTCTTGAGAAACGCTTTAAGGATGTCAAAGATCCTTTGCAGTTAGTGATCGTGCGTGATATGTGGCTTACAGGTTTTGATGCACCATGCACGCACACCATGTATATCGATAAGCCAATGAAAGGCCATAACCTCATGCAGGCAATTGCACGCGTGAACCGGGTATTTAAAGATAAGCAGGGTGGTCTAGTTGTCGACTATATCGGCATTGCTAATGAATTGAAGCAAGCCTTAAAAACCTATACCGATGCCAAAGGGAAAGGGGAACCTACATTACGTGCAGAAGAAGCTTATGCGGTTCTTGCTGAAAAGATGGATGCGATACGGGGAATGTTTGCCAAAACCAATGAACAGGTTGGCATGGATTTAAGTGCTTATGAAACTCAGGCACACCGACTGATTATCCCCGCAGCTAACTATGTGCTGAGCTTAAAGGATGGTAAAAAGCGTTTTCTTGATTTAGTCCTGGCAATCAATAAAGCCTTCTCTTTATGCAGCACCTTGGATGAAGCGAAGAACCTGCACAAAGAAATTGCCTTTTACTCAGCCATTAAAGCGGTCATTAGCAAGCATACCTCTGTAGATCGTAAACTGTCGCAAGCTGAAAAGGACAGTACACTAAAACAGATTCTGGATAATGCTGTCATTGCAGATGGGGTAACAGATGTTTTTGCAATGTGTGGTTTAGATAAACCAAACATTGGCTTGCTTTCAGATGAATTTTTGGATGATGTACGGCAGATGCCATACCGTAACTTGGCAGTTGAACTGTTGGAAAAGTTACTCAATGATGGCATTAAGGCAAAGACACGAAACAATGTGGTACAGGAAAAACGCTTCTCTGACCGTTTGCAGGAAACCTTGAGGAAATACAATAACCGAGCGATTGAAACTTCTCAGGTCATTGAAGAACTCATTCAAATGGCAAAAGAATTTCAGGCAGAGATGCAGCGTGAAGCTTCACTTGGGTTAAATCCAGATGAAATCGCTTTCTATGATGCTTTGGCAAACAATGAAAGTGCGGTCAGAGAGCTTGGAGACGATACGCTGAAACAGATCGCACGAGAGATTACAGAGAAGCTACGGAAATCAACGACGGTCGATTGGCAGGTTCGGGATAGTGTGCGTGCTCAGCTGAAAATATTAGTACGTCGTACTTTGCAGCGTTGGAAGTATCCACCTGATAAAGCAGCTGAAGCGATTGAGTTGGTGATGAAGCAGGCGGAGACTTTGTCGAATGCTTGGACGTGTGCTTAACTAATAATTCGATTGAACAATTGGTAAGCATTTGGCTTACCAATTGTTTTTTACACCAAATTTACGCCATTAAAATTTATATTAACAATAAATCATTGTTTTTAAAGAATAATATTTATTTGTTTGTCCAATCCATCATTGGCGCAACACTGATTCGTGGTTGAAGTTTATTTTCAATGGTGGTCAGATCAGTCATTCAAAATCACGCCTTAACGAAATGGAAGAAAGAAGAAGCAATTCATGCGATCACTCAGCTATTGGTTTTTGGCTTAAACTGGATCGGCTGACGTCGCAAAAAGAGGGCGTAATACTACCATAAAATCAGAAAAACCACCCGGCGAACTTGAGCTAGCCCGGTAAATCCAGGGAATGAAACAAGAAATAAAATTGGAATTCCCAGTCAGGTTGGAATGGTATATTTTGATAGGAGAAAGATGAAGATAAAAATTTTAGAAATAAGGAGAATAATCATGTTGTTATTGGAGGAAATTTATAAAAGCCATAAAGCACAAAATTCGGCACATTTTAATTTAAGAATTCATCGGGGCTTAGGCTGGTTTAAAAAATCGCTAGATCTGGATCAGGATCTGGATTTTAAGTTTATCAGCCTGTGGATCAGCTTTCAGGCGATTTATGCAGATGAGAGTGATCTAGTTCAAGATCAAAGCAAGCTGCAGCAGTTTCTGGAAACACTCTGCCAAAAGGATCTGGATCAGAAAATTAATCATATTCTTTGGGAAAAATACAGCCAGCCGATCTGCTCACTCTTGGCCAATCCCTATGTGGAACAAAGCTTTTGGGATTATCGTCATCAGAAAATTAGCCTGGAAAGCTGTCAGGTTGACTTGGAAACACAGAAACAGAATATAGAGAATGCTTTAAAAGAACGAAATTCTGTTGAAATTTTAGCTGGAATATTTCAGCGTTTATCTACCTTGCACCATCAGATAATGCAGGGTGGCGCCACGTATCACAGCTCGCTGAATTATAAATCATTAGAGGAAAGCTGCCGGATTCTGGCAGCCTTATTGCCGGTTTTTATCTGTATTTTATTGGAAAATTCACAAACTCTTGATCTGAATAAGCCTTATTATCCGGCGGCGCAAGTCAGCTAAATAGAGGTAAAATACTTATGCGGTTGTCTTAGCCTGATGCCATTGATCCAGCAGGGCGAATAGGGTGGCACACAGAGCTAGCCCGAGTCCTGCCAGACAGGTCATGCTCCAGCCACCGTGATGCCAGGCATAAACCCCTAAGGCTGAACCACATGCACCACCAATAAAATACAAGGTCATATACAGTGAATTGACCCGTGATTTGGCATCCGGGCGCAGGCGGAAAATCACGTTCTGGTTACAGCTGTGCGTAATTGCGAGCCCGAGATTTATCAGTCCATAACCGAGAATATAACTGAGCAAGGATACCGCACCAAAGTATAAAAACAGCCAGCTCCCCATCAGGATAGAACAGCCGATCCAGCTCAGTATTTTGATATGGCCACGATCGGCCCATTTACCAATGAACTGCGTAGAAAGTGCACCAAATACACCGACCAGCGTGACCAGTCCGACCATGACATCAGAAAGCTGAAAAGGTTCCTGTGTCAACAGCAGAGCGATGGTGGAGAACAACATACTCATGGCAGCAAAAGCACACGCACCTGTAAGTGAACGCAAAACCAGTCGTGGTTCCTGCTTGAGTAATATCCCCATAGATTTAAAAATCGCTGTATAGCTGATTCTCAGACGTGGCAGGCTCGGTAGTTTTCCTCTCAAATAAAAACTTAAGGCCAGCATACTTATGCCACTGACGATATAAATCATTTTCCAGTGAAACAGGTCGGAAAGTAATCCAGCAATACTGGTCGAGAGCAGAATGCCAACCAGTAATCCGCTCATCAGGAAGCCCACCACTTCTCCGGTTTTTTCCGGTTTGACCGCCATGGTGGCCAAGGGAATCAGAATCTGTGCAGCTACGGAAAACAGTCCGGCAATGATAGTGCCGACCCAGAGCATTGGCAGATTTACCGCACTGGCAGAAATAAATAAACCTGCTGCTGCACCCAACATGAGGAAAGGGATCAGTTTGGTTTTATTCAGCATGTCCCCTAAAGGCACAATAAACAGCAGGCCCAGGGCATAAGAGATTTGAGCAAAAGTGACAGTAAGTGCCACTTGTGATTCAGGTACCTGATAATACTGCTGAATCGATGAAATCAGTGGTTGGCAATAATAGTTCGCACCAGCACATAAACCGCATGCAATCGCCATCAGCCATAATAAGGGCTTATTTTGACTAATATCGAGAGGCGTGTGCATAGGGCTAACCTTGTATTCAGACCGGAAGAATTTAAATGAGAAGTGAGAATAATGTTTAAATTGAGGGCACTATAGGCCAGAAGTTCCCGCTTTAAAAGTAGAGAAATATTGCCAGTATTGAAAATTGTCAGAACTCAGGCAGCTTAAAGAAAGAAGTGCAATTTTAAATAAAAAATATGAGTGAATGTTTGCAGAATTTTTTATCTTTTGATGATGGGGTTGCTTCATTAAAGCGCAGCTCGAGGTAGAAACAATAAAAAAGGATCACTGAGGTCAAAAAAGTGGAATATTTACTCTATTTTTTTGCGCAAATTTGGTGCAAAAATGGGATTTCCCATTTTGAATCAAGTTCAGTACATTAATATAATAAATAGTACGCAAGGTTTTTTTCTACCCTTTATCTGACTGTTTGAGACTTGGGTCTTATAAAATTTTGGCGATTATTTTTTTGTCAGATGTATCAATTATGTCTGATGAAGATCTGTTCAAAACAAATTCTATCATTTCATAAAATACGATTTTAACATCTAAAAACAGTGCTCTTGCTTGAGTACTAAATCTGTCAAAAAAGTCAAAACTAAAAAAACGACGCAGCTAAAGTGCCGCTATCTATAGGGACTAGAGAAATTGAAAGTCTGCTTCTAAATCAGGAAATACAGCAATCATTGTCAGAATCATCAATGTAACAAAATAAATCAGAAATTCGCGCTTATTTACACCAGCAAAAATCTGGATATTTCATTCAGTGGAATGAATATCGTTTATAAAAGCATCGAATATGAATAGCTAGAGAATTAAATAAATGTGCTATTGCAGCATCATTTTTATGAATCATCAGTTCAAAATATAGGTATTTATTAAATAAATAGTAGGTGGTAATTTCAAACAGTTTGATTAGAATCCAAAAATTCAACAAGAACACATCCTGAGGGGAAGCATCGTTTAGGCGATGTTTACTTAAGAAAAATTAGCTTGAGGAACGCTCATGCAGATCGGAATTCCAGCCGAAACTGTTGTCGGTGAAAATCGCGTCGCTGCGACGCCAGAGACAGTAAAGAAATTGATCAGCGCAGGACATAGCGTGATTATCGAACGTGGTGCAGGGGTTAAAGCTGCCTATATCGATAGTGCCTATGAACAAGTTGGTGCCAAAATTACGGATGATGCCTATACTGGCAGTCAGTTGATTTTAAAAGTTCGTGCACCGAAAGGTGATGAAATTCAAAAACTCAACCCGAATACCACTATCGTGGCAATGTTTGATCCTTACCGTAATACTGAGCTTGACCAATTCGCGGCACAAAACGTGTCTGCATTTGCATTGGAACTTTTGCCACGAACCTTGTCTCGTGCGCAGAACATGGATGTCTTGTCTTCTCAAGCCAACCTTGCAGGTTACAAGTCGGTGCTTTTGGCTGCGGCTGAATACCAGCGCATGTTCCCGATGCTGATGACTGCTGCGGGTACGGTTAAACCGGCTCGTGTGGTGATCATGGGTGTCGGCGTAGCGGGTCTGCAAGCGATTGCCACTGCAAAACGTTTAGGTGCCATCGTTGAAGCCACAGACTTGCGTCCAACTGCCAAAGATCAGGTTGAATCTCTGGGCGGTAAATGGCTAGACGTGCCGATGTCTGCTGAAGAGCAGCAAAAAGCGGCTGATGCTGCCAAAAATGGTTATGGCTGGATGCCGGGTGAAGAATACATTCGCGATCAGGCGGCAATTGTTGATAAAGCGGTATCAAATGCTGACATCGTGATTACTACCGCTCTTTTACCGGGCCGTGATGCACCGCGTTTAATCCGTGCTGAAACAGTTGCGAAAATGAAACCCGGTTCAGTAATTCTGGACATGGCAGTAGAATCTGGCGGTAACGTCGAAGGTTCAAAATGTGGTGAAACAGTCTATACCGACAACGGCGTTAAAATTCTCGGCATTCCAAATATTCCGTCGACTGTATCAACTGAAGCCTCTGCTTTATACGCTCGTAACGTATTTAACTTCGTGGAAACATTATTTGATGCAGACAAGAATTTTGTCCTGAATCAAGAAGAAGAAATTCAAAAAGCCCTACTTGTCACTCATGGCGGCCAAGTGCTGCTGAAACGTGGTTAAGGAGAAGACTCATGGTTGAAACAATTACGATTTTTGTCCTTGCCATTTTCGTAGGTTACTACGTGGTGTGGGGTGTAACGCCAGCATTGCATACGCCGTTGATGGCGGTCACTAATGCCTTGTCATCGATCATTATTGTCGGTGCGATGATTCAGACCGTTGGCCTGCCGGTGATCGGCGTTGAAGGTAGCGTGGATTTCCAGACCATTAACGTGGTGAGCGTACTTGGCGCGATTGCAGTATTCCTGGCCAGTATTAATATTTTCGGTGGCTTTGCCGTGACTGCACGTATGCTGGAAATGTTTAAACCTAAGCAAAAGAAAAAAGAGGGTTAATCCATGGAAATGATTCGAGAATATGCGGATTGGTTCTACCTGATTGGTGCCGTTCTTTTTATCCTGACGCTACGTGGTTTATCAGGTCCTAAAACTGCGATTGCCGGTAACCGTTACGGAATGATCGCGATGGCCATTGCGGTCATGACCACCTTCTTTGTAGCTGAGAATCCAGTGGTCTGGATGATCATTGGCGCAATGGTGCTGGGTGCAATCGTGGGTATTGCCCGTGCACGTACAGTTCCAATGACGCAGATGCCTGAAACTGTGGCGCTAATGCACTCATTGGTGGGTCTGGCTGCGGTCCTGATTGCTGTCGCTGCCATTATTCACAACAACAAATTGATTGAACTAGGTCCAGACCTGTTGGCTGCCAATGGTGTCAATTTCCATGAAATGAGCCGTGTTCATTTATTTGAACTGTTTGTGGGCTGTTTCGTGGGTGCGATTACCTTTACAGCATCAGTCTTTGCTTACGGTAAACTGGCTGCAAAGAAATGGGCAAAAACCATTTCAGGTGCATGGGTGAAACCGGTTCAGGCGATCATCTTTATTGCTATGTTAGGTTTTGGTGTTCACTTCTTCCTGACTGGCAATATGACCTCGTTCTGGGCGATGACAGGCCTTGCGCTGGCATTCGGCTGGGTATGGATTGCACCAGTCGGTGGTGGTGATATGCCAGTGGTGGTATCGCTACTCAACTCATTCTCGGGTTGGGCAGCAGCTGGTATTGGTTTTACCTTAGAAAACAACATGTTGATCGTTGCAGGCTCACTGGTGGGTTCTTCAGGTGCTATTCTGTCTTACATCATGTGTAAAGCGATGAACCGCTCAATCATCAACGTTTTGTTTGGCGGTGCGATGGGCGGTGCAGCTGCGCCGACAGCAGGAGCAGGTGAACAGGTCCAACGTAATCACCGTTCTGGCTCGGCAGATGATGCAGGCTTCCTGATGTCAAATGCAGACAGCGTGGTGATTGTACCGGGTTATGGTATGGCGCAAGGCCGTGCACAAAATGCGGTAAAAGAATTGGCTAACTTGCTAAAAGAGCAGGGCGTAACGGTTCGTTTTGCGATTCACCCTGTAGCAGGTCGTATGCCAGGTCATATGAACGTACTACTTGCTGAAGCGGACGTACCGTATGAAGACATCCTGGAAATGGATGAGATCAACTCGGACTTCCCGGCAACAGATGTGGTGCTAGTGATTGGTGCGAACGACGTTGTGAACCCTGCGGCGAAAGATGATCCAACATCGCCAATTTATGGTATGCCAATTCTGGAAGCCCATAAGGCACGTACGATTATGGTGATCAAGCGTTCTATGGCAACCGGTTATGCGGGTCTCGACAATGACTTGTTCTATAATGACAAGACCATGATGATCTTTGGTGATGCCAAGAAAGTGGTGGAAGATATGACTAAAGCCATTAATGGTACGGGTCACTAATCATCTAAATCATTAGAATCCTCCTAAGTCCTCCTTTTAATAAAGGGGGATTTTTTATTTTATATCTTGGGAAAAGGATGATTGAGTGATCATCGAACGTCTATGTTGATGATGAATTGATCCTAAAATACCAATCAAATCGGTGCATAAGACAAGATGGAAATTAAAAAATAGCGAACAGATTGAGTTGTATTAATGCTTTTAAAGTTAGATGAACAGGCAATAAAAAAGCGACCTACACAGGTCGCTTTTTTGAATATTCGGTTTTTACGCTACAGAGTCAGTATCTGTAGGATTGCGCCATAAGCTTTCTAGGTCATAGAATTTACGCGCTGTTGGAAGCATACAATGAACCACCACATAACCAAGGTCGATGAGGATCCATTCAGCATCACGTTCGCCTTCAATACCAAGAGGGCGGAAGCCAGCTTTACGTGCTTCTTCAGCAACGTTATTGGCCAATGATTTGATGTGACGTGTCGATGTACCGCTTGCAATGACCATAGCATCAGCCACATTACTGATACCGCTGACATCAAGCTCAACAATTTCTTTTGCTTTTACATCTTCAAGTGCAGCATGTACGACTTTTAAGCAGTCCTGTACAGCTTGAGAATTTGAATTCATAGTAAGATCGTGAGAATTAGAAGCGCTGGGCGATGGTTCTAAATTCATGGGGAGTGTAATTTCCTAACAATTATGCATGGTCTAATATAGCGGTTTTAGTCCTGAATTTCAAATGAAGCCGCAGTCCACTCAGTCATGCTCCGGAAAGAACTCAGCTTTCCAGTCAAAGGAATCATTGGAATGTCCGCTGGGTTTATACTCGGCAGAAACATAACCTTGATATTGACTATGTTTTAACCACTGAAATATATCATGATATTGAATTGAGCCCGTATTGGGTTGATGCCGTCCCGGACAATCCGCAAACTGGATATGACCAATCGAGGCAATATTTTCTTGCAAAGTTTCCAGTACATCTTCGCCCATCATTGCCATGTGGTAACAGTCGTACTGCATTTTTAAGGCCGGATGAAGTACCGCTTCCAGCATTTCCTGTGCTTGAGCAACATTTTGAATCAAAAAACGTGGCATATCGGTGCCATTGATCATTTCAAAGACCGGTTCAATTTGATGTTCAAGCAGCATTGAACAGGCCATTTTCAGGTTACTCGCCAGCGTATTCAGGCAGGGTAAAAGATCACAGTCAAGGGGTTGTTTTCCTGCCAGAATGTTCACCCGGGGTACATTCAACGCCGTGGCATACTGGATGGCCTGCTCAACAGCATGACGAAACTCAATTTCCTGTCCTGGAATGCCGGCCAGACCATGACCGCCCTGCATCAAATCGCCTGCTGGCACATTAATCAGGCACAAGTTCAGCTGATGCGTGCTGAGCTGGTTTTGAATCTGGCCAATCGTAAGTTCATAGGGAAACTGGATTTCCACATGATTAAAGCCCTGTGCACGAGCCAGCGCGAAGCGTTCAATCAGCGGCACTTCGGTAAAAATCATCGACAGGTTGACGGCAAGTTTAATCATGTATATCTCTTCAATATTCAGGGCTGCATCAATCAAGCGTTATGAATGTTTTAGTTGCTGGATTACAGTAGCTAGATCTGCTTCGGCAAAGCCTTGAGCCTGATGGGCCTGTAACTGTGATAATGCCTGAGTCGCGACTGGAACATCCAGATCAAAGCTGTGGGCCAGTTGCACGGCATTATTCAGATCCTTGGATAAGGTCTGTACTTTCCATTGCACCGGTTCAAAAGTTTGCGTGGCCATACGCGGTGCCAGAATCTGAAAAGGCTTGGAGTCGGCAAAACCACCCGCTAGCGCTGGTGCCAGTAAGCGTGTATCTACCCCGGCAAGTCCAGCCAAGGCGACCGCTTCTGCGATCAAGGTGCTATTGGCAGCCACAATCAGCTGGTTACAGATTTTGGTCGCCTGACCGGTACCCGTATCACCCATACGGGTCACGCGCTGTGAAAGTACTGCATAGATCGGATTAAGATTTTCAATCGTCGCGGCATCACCACCGGCAAAAATCACCAGACTGCCTTGTTCGGCTCCAACTGTACCGCCTGAAACCGGAGAATCAATCCAGGTCACTTTCTTGGCCTGTGCTTGCGCGGCAAGTGTTTGAGTTTGTTGTACCGAAAGACTGGAAAAATCCACAATCACTTGCTCCGCAACCAAATACGGTTCGATCTGAGCAAAGATCGATTGCACTGCATGATCATCTGCCAGGCAGGTAAGAATCACCGGATAGTCGGCAATCTGGTCTAAAGATAGCGCAGTTGCCCCTAGATCCAGCAAGGGCTCACAGGCTGCTGGTGTGCGGTTCCAGACCGCCACCTGAAAACCTGCCTGAAGCAGACGCATAGCCATGCGAGTGCCCATTAATCCCATCCCTAAAAAGGCAATTTTAGTATCGCGATTCAACAGCATACTTTGTTTTATTCCTTTCCTTAATTCAGACTTGGTTTATTTGTATTGGCGTGGCACGAACTTGACTTCTGGGTTCTTATCCTTTTTACGGGCCAATTGACTGTTTTTACCCAGCAGCAATTTCAATTGCCAGATTTTTTCCATACGCAGGGATTTATTCGGACGATGCTGCATGGCATCCAGTACAAATTTAGAGGCCATCAGCGCATCTGGAGAACGTTGCAGCATTTCTTCAGCCAAGGCTTGTGCTCTCGCCAATGGCTGTTCATCGACATGGGTGATCAGACCGATTTCTTTGGCATATTCGCCCTCAAAAATCCGGGCAGTCAAAGTCAGCTCTTTTGCCAGATCAATACCAATCAGGCCTTTCAGTGAGCGGCTGAGTCCCATGTCTGGCACCAGTCCCCAACGGGTTTCCATAATTGACATTTTAGTCTCAGGATGGGCAATGCGTATGTCTGCGGCCAGGGCAAGCTGCATCCCGGCACCAAAACAGAAGCCTTCCATCGCGGCAATCACCGGAACGGGCAATTCTTGCCAGACCAGAAATGCTTTTTGAAACAGGCTTTGACCCGGACGAATCAGCTCCCAGGCAGCATAAGCACGATTTTTAGGATTATTTAAATCGGCCAGATCAATACCGGCACTAAAGACTTGAGCTTCACCCGTTAAAATCACACAACGGATGCTTTTATCTTTTTTGATTTTTTGTGCAGTCGCGACCAGTTCGCGCAGCAGGGCAAAGCTCATGGCATTGCGTTTATCCGGACGATTCAGTGTGACAGTGGCAATGCCGTTATTTTTTTCCAAGCGCACGAGTGACATGGCATTCTTCCTTATTTTTCCTGGCTTGAGCATAGCATGCAGCCTTTGGGCTTGCATGACAGCCCAGTCACACTTGAGTAAGTTAAGGACTGAGCAGCTTCAAAGCTTTAATTTAAATGTTGCTTCAAAATTTGCTGGGCAGCCTGTTCAACCTGTTCAACCACGGCTTTGAGTTCATCAAAATATTTCAGCACGTCCTGGACAAAGCTTTCATCGGCTTTACGACGTTCTTTGCGCAGGGTCGAAACGAACTGTTCAAAGCCACCAGTGACTTTCTGCAGAGTCGGTGCACCGACATAACGGGTCGCGCCATATAGACGATGCAGTACATGTTCCAGTTGGGGGAAATCTTCCAGTTCAATCAGTTGCTGCATTTCATCGAGTTCATCTGCAAAGCTGTCTACCAGCATGCGTAACAGGTCTACCGCCAGATCCTCCTTATTGGCTGCCAGTTGCAGGCTTTGCTGCCAGTCCAGAATATTCGGATCCAGAGCATCAATCACATTGGCACGTTCCAGTACCGGAATCCGTTTAAAATGCTCGGTGGTCCAGTGCGTCAAAATTTGGATAATCTGCTCGATCTGAATCGGCTTGGTGACATAATCATCCATGCCGTTTTGCAGCAGTTTATGTTTTTCATCAGAAAGTGCATGCGCCGTCAGGGCGATAATTGGCAGGCGACTATGATTTTCAAAGGTCGATTCCAGCGAGCGAATGGCACGGGTGGTATCGATCCCCGACATCACCGGCATCTGAATGTCCATAAACACCAGATCAAACGCCGGTTGTTCCTGTTCATAACGGCGCTGAATAATATCGATCGCTTCCTGTCCGCTGAGGGCTTTGGTCGTGGTGACATTGAGTTCGCCCAGCAAGGCTTCCAGAACAATCAGGTTGGGCAAATGATCATCCACGGCCAGAATATGCAGGCCTTGACCATTGAATTCTTCATGCTGTTCCTGATCGAAGACCGGCTGATTGCCGAGTAACTGAATCAGCGCGCTGCGGCTGAGTGGCTGATGCAGGGCACGGGCACGATGGTCATTGAGCATGCCTGGATCCAGTTGCATCTGATAACCATAGACAGCCAGATGACCCTGATAACGTGAACGGATTTCGCGTAACAAGACTTCACTGTCACCACTATGATCGACGATCAGCCAGGTATTTTCGCTATTCTGTAAATGATTCAGACGGCTAAACAGATCCAGAATCGATGCACATTCAATATGTTTAACCTGATAATTTTCCAGATAATGACGCAACACATTCGCGGTTGCCGGGTGTGCAAGATAAGACACCACGGTCAATTCGCTAAAATCAGGATGCTCAATCACGGTATCTTCATCGACCAGGAACTGGGCAGTAAACCAGAAAGTCGAGCCTTTTTCGGTCGGGGCACGTTCCTGGTTGTCTTCAAAACCAATCTGGCCATGCATCAGGTTCACCAGCTGTTTGGAAATTGCCAGACCAAGACCGGTACCGCCAAACTGACGGGTCACCGAGGTATCACCCTGCGAGAAGGACTCAAACAGCTTTTTACGGTCGGTACCACTCAGGCCAATGCCGCTATCCTGTACACTAAAATGCAGCACACACTGATCCATTCCATCATGTTCCATGCGTGCCCGGACAATGATTTCTCCATCCGGAGTGAATTTGATCGCATTGGAAATCAGGTTGGTCAGAATCTGTTTAAATCGTAGCGCATCACCAATAATGTGTTTTGGCACACCATCTGCATAATAGAAGGCCATATCAATATGTTTTTGTGCTGCCAGAGGTGACAACATGTCCATCACATCAAAAATCGCTTCTTCCAGATCAAAAGGTGCCGTTTCCAGTTCCAGTTTGCCGGCATCAATTTTGGAAAAATCCAGAACATCATTGATCAGTGCCAGCAAATGCGCCGAAGACTTACGAATGGTCTGCAAATACAGGCTCTGCTCGTTGCTGAGATTGCCCTGACGTAACAACAGATGAATAAAACCATCAATACTGTTCAGCGGGGTGCGCAATTCATGGGAAATATTGGCCAGAAACACCGACTTGGCCTGGTTGGCCGAGATCGCCTGGTCGCGTGCCTGACGATAGGTAATATTCTGGACTTCTAAAGTGTCGAGGGTGCGGCGTAAATCGTCTTCGGTCTGTTCGGTATGTTCACGCAGTTCCAGAAAGCTGAAATGCAAACGTTTCACCACATTGGCGATATCACGTTGCAATAAACGCAGCTCGCCGGTGCTGTTAATCACCATATGCTGGCCGAGGGTATCGGCATTCAGGCGTTGCAATTGCATGCGAATCTCATACATTGGGGCGATCCAGCGCCGTGAGTAGAAATTCAAGCAAAGTAATAACAATAATAAGGTCAGTAATCCGGTCGCAATCAGTACGATCAGTACCCGGTAACGGGCAATTGCTAGCGGCTGGTTATCCAGTTCGATCGCCAGCCAGCCGGTAGAAAAAGTGTTTTCATTCACTTTAATGGCATAGATATGATTATCTTGATGCAGAATCGGACCAACAAAATTGCCGCTTTTCTCAAATTCTGGCCAAGGCGCCTGTTCCTGAAAACCAATGCCCAAACGGTTCTTGCCATTTTCATCCAGAACTGCTGCCCGAACCAGATGCTTTTCATTCAGCATGTTCTGCATGGCGTTGTGAGCCTGGTCATATTGCCATGGATACAGATTCAAGATATCCAGTGCATATTCTGAGGTGCCTTGAAAACGGGTGAGAATCGCAATGGCCATCTGCTTCTGCTGGGCACGTGCGGCATTCGAGGTCTCAGTCAACACCAGCATGGCACCGACACAGGCCAAAATGGTAATCGGCACAAAAATCAGCGCAATCAGCTGTCCATAGGCATGATTTAAGTGTAGGCGTTTAAACAGCTTTTTGTTGATCGTTGACATGATTTAAGCAGTATTTTCTTTATGCCTGGCATATTAGCATGCTTTAAATCGACAGTTAAAATTTAAGCACTATTTTTATAAAGCTTCGGATTAGCAGTTAAAAATACAAGAGATTTCAGTTAATTTTGCTCAGGTACAGCAAGACTAAGACGCACGAAATTTCAATCTGTAAAAGTGCCAGACTGAAATAGTATTTTCATCTTCATTAGCGAGCTGCTTCACCTGGCTAAATTATCGGGAAATGTAGTTTATGGCTTGATAGTGTGTGAGTTTTAGTGAGTTTTCTGAAAAAGCCTTGCTAAATGGGTGCAGGGAAAAGCATTTTTTCATACAATAGCCGCACCTCGATATAGGTGCAAATAATGAGTAATACCATCCCTGATTTTCAAGCAGATGAATTTTTGTTAGACCATTATGTAGGCAAAACGCCGCTGGTGCGTTTACAGCGTCTGGCAAGTCACACTCAAGCTACAGTACTCGCGAAACTCGAAGGCAATAACCCAGCAGGTTCGGTCAAAGACCGTCCGGCCTATAATATGATCATGCAGGCCGAGAAGCGTGGGCAGATCAAACCGGGTGACACCCTGATTGAGGCAACGAGCGGAAATACGGGGATTGCATTGGCGATGGTCGCAGCAATGCGTGGCTATAAAATGAAGCTGATCATGCCGAACAATATGAGTCAGGAACGTAAGGACGCGATGCTTGCGTATGGTGCCGAGCTAATTGAAGTAACCAAAGAGCAGGGCATGGAAGGTGCACGTGATCTTGCTGCTCAAATGCAGAATGATGGTGTGGGTCTGGTGCTGAATCAGTTCGGAAATCCGGACAATGTCGAAGCGCATTACCTGACCACGGGTCCAGAAATCTGGCAGCAAACCGGTGGCAAAATTACCCATTTTGTCAGTTCTATGGGTACCACCGGCACCATCATGGGTGTGTCGAAATACCTGAAAGAAATGAATCCTGATATTCAGATCGTCGGTTTACAGCCATCTGATGGTTCAAGCATTGCCGGAATCCGTCGCTGGCCAGAAGAATATCTGCCAACCATTTTCGACCGCAGCCGAGTCGATCGCATTATTGATATTCCACAAATCGAAGCTGAAAAAACCATGCGTAAGCTGGCACAGAAAGAAGGCATTAGTGCCGGAACCTCTTCTGGTGGGGCAGTGTGGGCCTCGATTAAACTGGCGGAAGAACATCCGGATGCAGTGATTGTGTGTATTATCTGTGACCGTGGTGACCGTTACTTGTCTACAGGGTTATTCTCTGTACAAGATCCTGAATAATTATTTGAGCACTGTTTTATGCGCCTGCCTGTTTTAACTTTCGATATTGAAACCCAAACCGATCTCAAATCAGGCGCGCATCTGTTTGGTCTGGACCTGCCCGAAGCAGATCTGGATCAGGCCCTGACCAAATTACGCCGTCAGGATTCAGGCTCTGATTTTCAGCGTTTACCGCTGCATGAAATTGTCTGTATTTCCGGTTTATGGATGGATGAACAGGGTATGAAGCTGTTTTCCTTTAGTCGAGAACAGCATTCTGAAGCAGAAATTTTGAAAAAATTCTTGTCCATTTTTGACAAGCGACATCCGACTCTAGTGAGTTGGAATGGCTCACAGTTTGATTTACCAGTAATTTTATACCGCGCCATGTATCATGGACTCTCTGCACCGAGTCTGTTCGATCAGGGCGAAATTGATACGCAAAAGCGTTATAATAACTACCAGAATCGTTACCATCATCGTCATGTTGACCTGATGGATGTGATGGCCATGTTTCATGCCCGTCATTTCCAGAAGCTGGATGATGTTGCACATTTGCTGGGTTATCCAGGCAAGCGCGGTGACGGAGCCTATCGGGTTCCGGAATATGTCCGCAATCAGCAATGGACCGAACTGACGTCTTATTGTGAAGGTGATGTCCTGAATACCTGGCTGGTGTATATCCGCTGGTTGCTGTTAAAAGGCCAGCTGTTACTGCCGGATTATCAGCATCTGCTGCAAAGCACGATTCAATATTTGCAGACTCAACCGCAGCATGCGGACTTTTTATCAGTTTGGCGTGAGACTTCGCAACGAACTGAATTTACCCAATTTGATTTTCCCATCTCCATACCCTAGGTTTTCATGAAACATCGAGCACAAGCACGTCCTATCCAGCAACCCGAGTACATTTTTCAGGTTGAGTCACTATCGCATGAGGGACGTGGCATCGCTCATTATGGTTCACATCCGGATCATCCGCAGCATAAACATGGCAAGAAAGTCTTTATCCGTTATGCCTTGCCGGGTGAAACCGTGCGTGCCCGCATTACCCGCGAAGTCAAAAAACTTGAAGAAGCCGACAGTCTTGAATTGTTGAGCGACGCTTCCGAGATTCGCGTGAAGCCGGTGTGTCCGCATTTTGGGATCTGTGGTGGCTGTAATATGCAGCATATTGCTGCGGATGCGCAGATTGAACTGAAACAGAATGTGCTGAAATCGCATCTTCAGCATTTTGCTGGAATCCAGCCTGATCAATGGCTACCGCCTTTACGTTCACAACGTGAAGATTATCGCCGTAAAGCCCGGATTGGGGTGCGTTATCTACCTTCTAAGGATCAGCTGGTGGTGGGTTTTCGTGAAAATCAGTCCAACAAACTCACGTCGATTGATCGCTGTATGATCTTGGATCGCGAGTTTGGCTCGGTTACACGTCTTAAACAATTGCTGCAAGGTCTCAATGGTAAGGCTGACATCGGTCATATAGAATTGGCCATGGGGGATCAGGAGATTGCGCTGCTAGTGCGTGAAACTGCAAAATTATCTGCCGGTGATGTCAACCAATTGCGCGAATTTACGTTACAGAAAGGTTGGCAACTGTATCTGCAGCCTGCCGGCAAAGAAACACTTTCGCGGATAGATGATCCAGAAGCATCTGCACGCTTACACTATGGTCTTGATGACTTTGATGTGAAATTCGGCTTTAATCCTCTGGACTTTACCCAGGTAAATTCAAGCATCAATCCGCAAATGGTACGATTGGCATGTGATTTGCTTCAGCTACAACAAGGTGAACGGGTTCTGGATCTGTTTTGTGGATTAGGAAACTTTTCTTTGCCGCTGGCGCGCTGTGTTGGTGCGTCGGGTCAGGTGATTGCGGTTGAAGGAAGTGATGAAATGGTTCGACGTGGTGCGGAAAATGCCAAAAACAATGGTATTGCACAAATAGCGTTCTATTCACAAGATTTAACCAAAGATTTCTCGCACCATACTTGGGCAAATCAAGGTTTTGATGCATTATTAATCGACCCGCCACGTGCCGGGGCAGAAGAAGTGATGCATTATCTCCCTCAGTTTGGAGCTAAAAGAATCGTTTATGTGTCATGCAATCCTGCGACACTCGCCAGAGATGCAGGACTCCTGGTACAACAGGGCTATCGTCTCACCCAGGCGGGCGTGATGGATATGTTTACACATACTGGACATGTGGAATCAATCGCATTGTTCGAAAAAGAAAATCAAATAAACGATTAAAGAAATGATGTTTTTAAAAGTAGGAGACGGGTATGGTCACAGTACGTGAGCAACTCCCTGGACGACTCAATGAGTTGTCACAGGAGACGACTGTAGAACATGCCGAACAAGCACACCAGGATCTGACTGAATGGTTGGATCGGGTTCGTGGCATATTAGATGGCGCACCTTTAACGCAGCTCGAAGAAGTCGCCCACATAACATTAGAAAGAGAGCTGCAAAGTACGGTTCAGCACCGCTCCAATACCTTTTATACCGGTATTGAGATGGCGGATATTCTGGCACATCTGCATGTGGATGAAGATACTTTGTCCGCAGCCATGCTGTATCGTGCTGTTCGTGAAGGCGTCATGCCACTCAGTGAAGTACTGGAACAGTTCGGCGAACAGGTGCATAACCTGGTCAAAGGTACGCTTGCCATGGGTAAGCTGTCTGAGCTGATCGAAAAAAATAAGCGTCTGGAAGATCATTTCAATAATAACCAGCGTGAACATCTGTCTGGCATTTACAAAATGCTAATCTCGGTCACTGAAGATGTACGTGTTGTTCTGGTCAAGCTGGCCGAACGTACTTATGCCTTGCGTGAACTGGCCAATTCCTCGCGTGAGCGTCAGGAACGGGTGGCCCGAGAAATTCTGACCATTTACTCGCCACTGGCACACCGTTTAGGTATTGCCCAGCTGAAATGGGAGCTGGAAGATCTGGCTTTCCGTTATCTTGCGCCGGAACGTTATAAAGAAATTGCTTCCTTACTGAATGAAAAGCGTCTGGAGCGTGAACAGTATATTCAGTTTGTGATTGATAAATTACGCAATGAATTGGCCGAGCATGGCATCGAAGCTGAAATTAATGGCCGGGTGAAACACATTTATTCGATTTATCGAAAAATGAAAAGCAAGAACCTGAGCTTTGACCAGCTCTATGATATTCGTGCTTTACGGGTACTGGTGAAAAGTGTGCCGGAGTGTTATCACACTTTAGGTATTGTGCATCAGATCTGGCGCCATATTCCGCATCAGTTTGATGACTATATTACCAATCCAAAAGCCAATGGCTATCGTTCTTTACATACTGCGGTGATTGCCGAGAACAAATCACTTGAAGTGCAGATTCGTACCCATGCAATGCATGACGAAGCTGAACTGGGGGTGTGTTCACACTTTAATTATAAAGAAGGTGCAAAAACGACAGATCGCTCCTTTAACCATCGTCTGCATTCCTTACGTGCGGTACTTGAGCATTATCAAGAGCGCAATGAAACCAGTGCACATAAAGAATCTGAAGATGAAATAGAGAATTTTGAGCATATTCAAGATTTTGAAGGCTTTGAAAAGATCTATGTGTTTAGCCGTGATGGCGATATCAAAGAGCTGCCGCGTGATTCGACCGTGCTCGACTTTGCGTATCATGTACATACCGAGGTTGGGAACAAGTGCTATGCCGCACGGGTGAATCAGCGCTATGTGCCGCTGACCTACACTCTGAAAACTGGTGAACAGGTTGAAATTCTGACCAAAAAAGACCGGGAACCGAACCGGGACTGGCTGGTTAATTCGCTGGGTTATATCAAGACTGCCCGTGCGCGAGATAAGTTGCGTCACTGGTTCCGTCAACAGGATCGCAGCAAGAACCTGGAAGTCGGCCGTGAAGTACTGAACAAAGAATTGTCACGTCTGGCAATTCATCCGAAATCGATTGATCTGAGTGATTATTGCAACCACTTCAATGTCAAAACCGGTGATGACATTCTGGTGAATCTGGTCAATGGCGATATCAGCTTGCATGCTCTGATTAATCAGGTGAACCGCCATATGCATCTGGATCAGGACGAACCTGAACTGGTGCTAAAACCTGCCCTGAACCCGCGTGCCAGTCATACGCTGTCAGCGCACGGGATTCTGATCGACGGTCTGGATAACGTGGAATTGCATGTCGCGCAATGTTGCCAACCGGTGCATGGTGAGTCAATTGCAGGTTATATCACTCTGAATCGGGGGGTGAGCATTCATAAGGTCGCTTGTCCGGACTATGTGCGTATGATTTCTCAAGAGCCTGAGCGTGCGGTAGAAGCCGATTGGGAAATGCAGCCGACTCGCGGTCAGAGCGTACAGATTGTGGTGGAAGCTTATGATCGACGCGGTTTGCTCAAAGATCTGACGCAAGTGATTTTCTCGGATCAGATCAATATCCGCCAGGTGAATACCATTTCGGAAGCGGATGGTATTGCCAATATGAAGCTGTTGATTGAAGTCAAAGGTTTGGCACAACTTTCCAAGCTATTGGCCCGTCTAGAACAGCAGCCGGGAATTATCAGCGCGCGCCGTCTGGTACAGGGCACTTAATTGCTCTTATGTAAGTTTAAAAAGCCTGCAATTTAATTGCGGGCTTTTTTATTGTAAGGTATTTGAATCACATGCATAAAAAATAGACCA
This sequence comes from Acinetobacter sp. CIP 51.11, assembly GCF_000369665.1. Classification (GTDB taxonomy): domain Bacteria; phylum Pseudomonadota; class Gammaproteobacteria; order Pseudomonadales; family Moraxellaceae; genus Acinetobacter; species Acinetobacter lwoffii_S. The sequence goes on along the minus strand of NZ_KB850129.1, from coordinate 1,858,868 downwards.
GAAAACCAAGATGAGCGCGACCGAAATATTTGAACGTAGACGAAATAATCTGGCCAAGGTGATTGATCTGCTGATCGAGACGCAGCAATTTAAAACCGGCAAAGAGATCTGTGAGCATTTCGGTTTGTCAGCCTCATATATTGCGCAATTACTGAATAGCAAACGTCAGATCGGGGAGAAGGCAGCAAGGGAACTGGAACAACAATTGGGTCTAGATGTGCTCATTTTAGATCAGTCGGCTGAACCAAAAGTTGAATTATCTTCAGTTCCAGCGCAAGGTGTACTGCTGAAAATGCAGGTAGTGCAACAGCAGGCATTCACACTTATCTCCTTGGATTCAACGCTCTTATTCAATCAGGATATTTTTCATCTGCAAGCACAGCATTATGCAATTCAGGTAGCAGGGCCGTATTATTTTCCCAGCTTAAAACCGGGTTGGTGGCTGGTCTGTGACCAACAGGCTGAGTTGGACAATTCAGCTATGCTCTGTGTGTATTTGCTCAATGGATTACAGCTCATTTTGCAGTTGGTGAGCAAGGCTCGGGATCATTATGAATTCCAAAGCCTGGATGAAAGCAAAAAAGTGATTTTCCAAAAAGAAGATATTGAGAAAATCCATCCAGTGATTGCCATTCTTCCGATTCCCTGTATCTTCAAACAGCAGAAATGATTCAGCCCATCATAAGATGGGCTGAACGATGAACATGAAAATAGAACAGATTATGGAATCTGGTTTTCGTCTTCAAATTCTGGTTTCACCTGAACAATAAAGTCCTGACGGTTTAGACCACGCCATAAGGCAAAGGCCGTACCGATATAGATCGACGAATAGGTCCCGACAAAGACACCGACAAACATCGCGATCGAGAACCATTTCAGACCATCACCACCCATCAGCATCATGGCAAGCACCACCAGCAATAAGGTCATAGAGGTATGAATGGTACGACGCAAGGTCTCAGTCAGGGCAATGTTGATAATTTCGACCGGTTCTGCACCACGAATCTTACGGAAGTTCTCGCGGATACGGTCAGAGACCACGATATTATCGTTCAGTGAGAAACCGATGATTGCCAGTAATGCTGCCAGTACCGTGAGGTCAAATGGCCACTGCATCATCGCAAAAATCCCGAGGGTGACGACAATATCATGGAATAGCGACAAGACCGCGCCGATCGCCAGTTTGAACTCGAAGCGGATGGTGACATAGACCAGCATCAGCAGGAGCGCAAGTGCCACAGCACCGCCAGAACGGACATAGAGCTCATTACCGACCTGTCCACCGACGACATCAACCTTCGGTACTTCTGCCGCATTATTTGGCAGTTGAACTGCGGCTGTAACAGCTTTGGTCAGGTCTTCAGCTTCGATATCTTCCTGAACCGGCATACGCACCATCAGGTCACGTTCAGAACCTAAAGTCTGAACCACAGCATCATTAAAGCCTGCCTGGTTCAATGCCTTGGAGACATCTTCAGGTTTGACCGGATTGGTATAGTTTAATTCGGCTGCCACACCACCGGTAAAGTCTAAACCGAGGTTCAGGCCTTTGGTGGCAATAAAGAAGATACTCGCAACGGTTAAGAGGATTGAAAACAATGCCGCAGGCATCGCAATCTTCATAAACGGAATAATGCGTTCGTCTTCCGGGCGACCGTACTGTTTTTGATTCAGTTGAGTATTTTCAGTCATCAGTGATCTCCTTAAATGCTCAACTTTTTCAAGTTACGTTTTTTGCCATAAATGAGCTGTACCACGGCACGCGTTACTGTAATGGCAGTAAACATCGAGCAGACAATACCAATCATCAGGGTTACGGCAAAGCCTTTGATCGGACCTGTACCAATCGCGAACAGAATGAACGCCACCAGGAATGTGGTCAAGTTCGAGTCGAAAATGGTGTTATAGGCACGATCATAACCGGCCACAATCGCCTGTTTTGGCGAAGCTCCCCATTTCATTTCTTCCCGTATTCGTTCACAGATCAGTACGTTGGCATCGACCGCCATACCGATGGTAATGACGATACCGGCAATACCCGGAAGGGTAAGGGAAGCGCCAATCCAAGACATGACTGTCAGAATCATCGCCAGGTTAAAGACCAAGGCAAAGTTGGCAATCACACCAAACAGACGGAAGAATACCACCATCCAGATGGCGACCAGAAGGAAACCGATCTGAGTTGAAAGTACACCTTTATCGATGTTTTCTTGACCCAGACTTGGACCAATTACACGTTCTTCAACAAAATACATTGGCGCAGCCAACGCACCTGCACGCAGCATCAAGGCAAGTTCAGCAGCTTCTTGCGGCGAGTCCAGGCCAGTAATACGGAACTGAGAACCCAGTACTGCCTGAATGGTTGCAGCGTTAATGACTACAGATTCAGTATACGGGGTACGAACTTCAGTCTGAGTGCCGGTCGCAGGGTCTTCCACATAATTAATGCGCTGCTTGTTCTCGATGAACAAGACGGCCATACGTTTGCCGACCGCATTACGGGTGGCATCCGACATCAGTTTGCCGCCTGCGCTGTCCAAGGTAATGTTAACTTCAGCACCGCCTGTGTCTTGGCTAAAGCCACTTGATGCATTCTGAACACGTTCACCGGTTAAGATACGGTTACGGTTCAAGAGGAGCTGACGACCACTGTCCAGTGACTCATAAGCAAAAACTTCTGTGCCTGGTGGCAATGCACCCGTTGCCTGACCGGTATATGGATCAATATATTGATCATTCAGGTCAGACACCAGACGGAACTCGAGGTTCGCGGTACGACCTAAGACACGTTTCGCTTCAGCGGTATCCTGCACACCAGGAAGCTCAACCACAATACGGTTGCTGCCCTGAGTTTGAACCAGTGCTTCTGCCACACCTAACTCGTTAATACGGTTACGTAAAGTGGTCAAGTTCTGATTGACAGCATAAGATTCAATTTCTTGCTTACGCACATCAGTATAGTTTAGACGTAAGGTCGAACCGGTCTCGGTCGCAACAGCCTGCTGGGTAAACTCATTGCCATTACGGCGCAAGAAGTCCATCGTTGCAGAACGATCATCATTGTTGGCAAACTGCATCACAATGGTGTTGTTGCTTAAATTCAGGCTATTAAATTTCAGGTTGTTATCACGCAACTGACGACGTAGATCCGTCGCAGAGGTTTCCATGCGCTGGGAAATGGCCTTGTCCATATCCACTTCAAGCAAGAAGTGAACACCACCACGTAAATCCAGGCCGAGCTTCATTGGTTTGGCACCAATTTTTTGCAGCCATTCTGGGGTGGTCGGGGCAAGGTTCAATGCAACCACGTAATCATCACCTAAACCACGACGTAAAGCCTCTTTAGCTTTAAGCTGTGATTCACTTGAATCTACACGTAATAAAGCTGCATTGTTGCCAAAGCTATTGTCATGGGTGGCAATATTTTCAGTTTTTAAAATTTGCTCTGCTTTTTGTACGATGCTTGCATCAATTTGAGTACCGGCTTTGGCACCCGAAATCTGTACAGCAGGTTCATCTGGATACAAACTTGGCAGGGCATATAAGGTACTGATCACCAGGACAACCAGGATCAGTACATATTTCCATGCTGGGTAACGCATTCGTTTTCTTCTTAAAATGAAAAAGTCGTGCGAGGGCACGACTATTTTTGATTAAAGGTTATTTAAAGTGCCTTCAGGGAGGACTGAAATCACACTTGCACGTTGAACTTTGACTTCTACACCACGGCTCAATTCAACCACTGCGAAGTCACCTTCAATCTTGGTGATTTTGCCCATTAATCCGCCTGCAAATACCACTTCACTGCCAACGCCAAGGCTGTCGACCAAAGCACGGTGTTCTTTGGCACGTTTAGATTGAGGACGCCAGATCAAGAAATAGAAGATTGCAATAAAAACAGCAATCATCAAAAGGTTCGCCATCATGCTTGGTTGTTGTGCAGCTTCACCTGCAGCGTGAGCAGTCGAAATAAAAAGGCTCATTACATTTTCCTAAAATAAAAAACTGGTGATCAACTCGATAATAAATTGACATATTCTTGCAATTTACATTGTCTTTTTCCTCAGCGCAAATACTGATGGATTAATCTTGCGGACAAGGTGGCACTTCCAGGCCACGGCGGGCATAAAAGTCATGAACAAATTCGTCAAATGTACCGTTGTCTAATGCATCACGCATCGCTTCAGTCAAACGCAGGTAATAGCGCAGATTATGAATCGTACCCAGCATCGAACCAAGCATTTCTCCACATTTTTCGAGGTGGAATAAATAGGCGCGGGTGAAGTTGGTACAGGTATAGCAATCGCAATGTGGATCGAGTGGGCTTTGATCATGACGATATTTCGCATTACGGATCCGTACCAGACCGTCTGTCACAAAATAGTGACCATTACGTGCATTCCGGGTTGGCATCACGCAGTCAAACATATCGACACCACGACGTACCGCTTCCACAATATCTTCGGGCTTGCCGACACCCATCAAATAACGCGGTTTATCTGCCGGCATTTTTTCTGGAAGATAATCCAGAACCTTGATCATTTCCTCTTTGGGTTCGCCAACGGACAGACCGCCAATCGCATAACCATCAAAGTCGATTTCAAGCAGGCCTTTTAAAGATTCATCACGCAAGTCTTCATACATGCCGCCCTGAATAATCCCGAACAGTGCATTACGGTTTTTCAGCACGTCATGATGCTGGGTTTTACAGCGTTTCGCCCAGCGTAAAGAAAGTTGCAACGATTTTTGCGCTTCTTCATGCGTCGCAGGGTACGGGGTACATTCATCAAAAATCATTACAATGTCAGAGTTCAGCGTGTGCTGAATATCCATTGAAATTTCAGGAGATAAAAATACTTTTGAACCATCAATCGGCGAGCGGAAGGTCACACCTTCTTCTTTAATTTTACGCATTGCGCCCAGACTGAAGACCTGGAAGCCGCCTGAATCGGTCAAAATGGGACTATTCCATTTCATAAATCCGTGCAGGCCGCCATGTTCACGAATTACATCCAGTCCTGGACGTAGATACAAATGGAAAGTATTGCCCAGAATGACTTGAGATTTGATCTCTTTAATGTCGCGTGGCAACAGGCCCTTGACCGTACCATAAGTACCCACAGGCATGAACATCGGGGTTTCCACCACACCATGTTCAAGCGTTAAACGACCACGACGGGCACGGCCCGACTGACCTAATTTTTCAAACTTCATAGGAGTTCCACATCAAGGCGAAAAAACAGTTCGCTGATTGTTATAGCTAAAGGGCGCTATTTTCCTTGATTCTTACACTAAACGCCAGCATTGTAGAGCATTCGCTCTGTAATTTTATTTATCGCTGAAGCTAGAGAACATCCGGAGATATTGGCGGATGGGCAGAAAACTGCTGCAAGCGCTGCTGGATATCTTCCCGGCTAAGGGCGCAGCTGCCATCCGGCTCAGAGGCCATTGCAGCGATATGCTGGATCAGTTTCTGGATATAAATATTGCTATCGACAAAGTAGGATTCCAAGGTCAGCAAATAGGCATCTTGTGCCACTTGCAAATAGTCATAAGGCTCCATCACCAGCATCTGCTCTAGATCAATCAAGATATCTTTGTCGTTTTGCGAGAGTTTCAAGCGTTTCTGTATGGCAGGTAAATGAGTAGTTTGTCTGGATGCCAGAAATTTCTGTAAATGAATATGCTCAGGATTAAGTGTCTGTGCAGATTGGCATTCAAATTCGACTTGGGTGGGCAGGCTCATGAAAAAAAGGATGCCATCCACATCCAGACCATAAGCCTCAGAAAGACGATGTTTGGTCTGTTTAAAACTCTCCAGCAATAAATCCAGATGCGTCGCGTGCAGCTGTTTTTGCTGTGCCAATACCGGATGGCCAAAGCTGTGCTGGGTTTTAAAATAATCGGCCAGCAAGGTTTTAAAGGGAATGAGTCCAGAGTGGGGCAAAGCATGTGCCCGATAACGCCATTTCCGGACATTCCAGCGATCCTGTTCCGCCAGATATTGCTGAAGATATTCCGGATCTTTAAAAATACTGCGTTCAGTCGAAATGGCCAGATCATCCAGCAGTAAAAATTCGTCAAAGACCAGACTACAGGCATAGATTTGATCATCCTGATAATGATCATACAGCCGATAAAATTCCTCGACCAGCGTCTGTTGAAAGTGCTCTAAATAATCCAGCATAATTTTTATTCTTTATTTTATAAGTTTTAGACAGGTACAGCCGCATCCTTGGCTATTTTTATAATAAGTTAATGTGCCAAGGATGCAAAATTTTATCAGATCTTGCTGTTCACTCAGTGAAAGTTCGGACGGTAATCAAAATTCTGAGTCACGCTTTGATCACGGAATGGACGCACCACTTTTTTTCTGAGCAACATATTGTTAATGATGTTGTGCGGAAAAATCTGGATCTGGTTGTTAAACAGCTCGACATTGCGATTATAAATGGTAATCGCCGCACCGACATTTTCATTCTGTTCTTCAATTTCAGCCATCATTTTCAGATAGATGTCATTGGCTTTCAGTTCCGGATAATTTTCAATCACGACATTCAGGCTATGCATTAACTGTTTGTTCAGACTTTCAATGCGTTGTAATTGTCCAATATCGGCATCCTTGATATTCAGGTTCATGATGTTCTGACGCAGTTCGGTGACTTTTTCTAGCGTGCCTTTTTCAAAACTCGAGTATTGCTCGACCAGCGGTTGCAGCCCATCCAGAATTTTCAGTTTTTGCCGTTCATAACTGGCGACATCCGACCAGGCGCGAATCGTGGCGTTGTGATGACGGACAATACTGTTGCGGATCATGATAATCGTGACAATCAGCGCCACAATGATCAAACATAAAATCAAAAATCCCATCCGAGATCTCCCCAAGCTATATCTATATTTTAAAAATGATGCGAAAAATTTATTTTAAAAACTGCAGCAGATCATGTTGTAAGTTTTCGAGCTGTTTTAATTTAAACGTTCTCAGGTGGCCGCGCAATGTGGAAATATCGCTAATATTCTGCTGCTTGCTCGATACCTGAAATAAATCATGGGGCCCTAGATAGCACAGCATCTTATTTTCTGGGTGAAACAGTAAATCCCCCTGACGCTGTTCAAAAAAGTCGGCCAGTCGCAGCACAAAACCCGGACTGAGTAATTTGGCAGTTTGCAGCATATCGCTGCCATAAAAGCTTAAGCGCTGATTGGTGCGAATATCGCTGCTGTGCCAGGGATGGCTATAAGGATAATAAAATTTCTTTCTGGAAGTCGTAACGGCCAGTCCCTGAATCTGGATATCAAAAACAAACACGCCCCACAGGTCTTTATGGACCTGCATCAGTTTGACTGGCTGGCCTTCCTTGTTTCGGGCCTGCACTTCATCAATATAGTGGTATTGGAAGAGTAGTACCTGATGTTGCTGGCCGTTTTCGTCTTCCCATATCGTGCTGGCATAACGCTGAATTTCATTACTCAACGAACCTTGATTGAATACTGGAAATAAATGTTTTAAATGCCGGATAAAGTGCAGGGGATTGAGTGGCATGGAGATATGCTGAGGTTGTTGCTGAAAGGCCAGCTGATATTTCTTGGCCAGTGCCTGTTCTTCCAGAAAAGTAATGACTTCCTCTAAGGGCTGCTGCTGTTCATAGCAAATATAGGCCCAGAAGATGCAGAGACAGCCGAGAAAAACACTGCTCTGAATCCAGATATTTCCCGGCGCAATAAAAATACTTGCAATCAGCAAAAGCCCAATTCCGGCAAGCGCGAGTGGCAGGTTATTTTCAAACTTGAGCGTAATCGGGCCATTCCAGGGATGCAATCCGTCTAGCAGTTCCTGATGTGTTTTTGCCTGTTGGCTCAGATCCCAAAGCCGAGCGATATTTTGAAACACCACTGCATTTTTCTTGCGGCGAATATGAATGGACTGTTGTACAGACTCGATCGGCATGGGCAATGGTTCTCGCTTATTTCGCCTGATCAATCAGCATGGCATCGCCATAACTGAAGAAGCGATACTGGCTGTCTACTGCATGCTTATAAGCATTGAGAATATTGTCACGATTGGACAAGGCAGACACAAGCATTAACAGGGTCGATTCTGGTAAATGGAAGTTAGTGATCAAACGATCGACCACTTTAAACTGATAACCCGGATAGATGAAAATCTGGGTATCACCTGTCCAGGCTGCCAGTTCACCGTTATGTGCTTGTGCTGCACTTTCGACTGCACGGGTGGCAGTCGTGCCTACAGAAATGACTTTATTACCGCGGGCTTTAGTCTGACGAATCATCTCGACCGCAGTTTCAGGGACGTCGCACCATTCGCTGTGCATGATGTGATTTTGAATATCATCGGTACGCACTGGCAGGAAAGTACCTGCACCAACATGTAGGGTCACAAAAGTTTTTTGAATCCCTTTGGCTTCCAATTTTGCCAACAGATCGGCATCAAAATGCAGGCTGGCAGTAGGTGCTGCAACGCTGGCCAGTTTGGTTGGGTCATTAAACACGGTTTGATAACGTTCAGTATCAATCTCTTCCGCTTCACGGTTGAAATAGGGCGGAATAGGGAGGGCGCCATATTTGTCTAAGACGTCTAAAATCGGCTGTGAAAATTCCACAATAAACAGATTTTCATGACGGCCTTGTACGGTCACTTTCACTGCATCCGGGCCAATAAAAAGTTCTGCACCGGCTTTCGGAGTGTTGCTGGCCTTAATATGACAATAGGCAATAAAGCGATCTTGCATACGCTCAACCAGCACTTCTACCGCACCGCCTGAAGCACGTTTACCTTTTAAACGGGCCTTCATGACTTTGGTGTCGTTTAATACCAACAAGTCGCCGTCTTCAAGTAAATCCAGAATATCGGTAAATTGATGGTCATGATATTGACCTTGGGCATCGAGGTGCAACAGGCGAGAGGCACTGCGTGTTTCCAGTGGGTAGCGAGCAATCAGCTCATCGGGGAGATCAAAATTAAAATCAGAAAGTTGCATGATGATTTACGCTAAAAAAACTGCGGCTAGTATAAACTTTTTTCTTTTTTATGGCGGGAATTGCTCGATTTTAAAACGAAAAAATGCGATTTGTTTTAAAAATAAACAAATGCAAATATTCTGCGTTGACAGTGCTGAGAAATCGCGTATTATACCTTTCATCCACTCCCGAGGTGGTGAAATTGGTAGACGCGGCGGACTCAAAATCCGCTGTCAGAGATGACGTGTCGGTTCGAGTCCGACCCTCGGGACCAAAATTCTAAAAAACCCCAAGCACATTCAGTCTTGGGGTTTTTTATTGCCTGAAAAATAATAACCTGTTTCTTTTTAACTGCTCTTCAAAATTATCTTCTTGATTTAAAAGATAGCTTGTGAAAATAACACTGCATAGAACTGCTTAAAAAATGGATTACTTCAGTGATTACGATGCATGAATCAGATATAAAAAAAACCGGCGCCTAGACGCCGGTTTTTCTATATCACTGACTCAGTCAGTTTTGCAAAAGCTTAGATCGTTTCAAGCGCTGCATTCAAAGTAGCACTTGGACGCATCACTGCATTTACTTTCTCTTGATCAATCGCATAGTAACCGCCGATGTCTACTGATTTTCCTTGAACTTCTGCAAGCTCAGCAACGATTTTCTCTTCATTTTCAGCTAAAGTTTTTGCAAGAGGTGCAAACTTCGCTTTCAATTCAGCATTTTCGTCTTGAGCAGCAAGTTCTTCAGCCCAGAATTTCGCCAGGTAGAAATGGCTGCCACGGTTATCAAGCTCACCTGTACGACGAGAAGGTGACTTGTCGTTATCCAGTAATTTACCAGTTGCACGGTCTAAAGTTTTGGCAAGTAACTTGATGTTGTCATTGCCTTCTTTAATACCCATTTCTTCTAAAGAAACTGCAAGCGCCATAAATTCACCCAGTGAATCCCAACGTAAGTGGTTTTCTTCAACTAACTGCTGTACGTGCTTAGGAGCAGAACCACCTGCACCTGTTTCGTACATGCCGCCACCCGCCATTAATGGCACGATAGACAACATTTTCGCAGATGTACCCAATTCCATGATCGGGAACAAGTCAGTCAGATAGTCACGCAGGATGTTACCTGTTACAGAAATAGTATCTAGACCGCGAGCAACACGTTCAAGCGTATAACGCATTGCACGTACTTGTGACATGATCTGGATATCAAGACCAGTGGTGTCATGATCTTTCAGGTATTTTTCAACTTTCTTGATCAGTTCATTTTCGTGTGGACGGTACGGGTCAAGCCAGAAGATTGCTGGCATGCCAGAGTTGCGTGCACGAGTCACAGCAAGTTTCACCCAGTCGCGGATCGGTGCATCTTTCACCTGACACATACGCCAGATATCGCCTTCTTCCACATTTTGAGACATTAACACTTCACCTGTTTCTAGGTCAGTGATGTTCGCAACACCTGCTTCAGGAATTTCGAAAGTCTTGTCGTGTGAACCATATTCTTCCGCTTTTTGCGCCATCAAACCAACGTTAGGTACAGTACCCATGGTTTTTGGATCGAAGTTGCCATTCCATTTACAGAAATTGATCATTTCCTGGTAAATACGTGCGAAAGTTGATTCAGGCATGACTGCTTTACAGTCGTAAGGCTTGCCGTCAGCGCCCCACATTTTACCGCCACCACGAATCATTGCAGGCATAGAAGCATCTACAATCACGTCGTTTGGTGAATGGAAGTTAGTGATGCCTTTTGCAGAATCAACCATCGCTAAAGCTGGACGGTGTTCTTGACAAGCATGTAAATCAGCAATGATTTCTTCACGTACAGAGGTTGGTAAAGTTTCAAGCTTTTCGTAAAGACCCGCCATACCGTTATTGACATTAATGCCAAGCTCATCAAAAAGCTTGCCATGTTTTTCGAATGCTTCTTTGTAGTAGATTCTTACACAGTGACCAAAGACGATTGGGTGAGACACCTTCATCATGGTTGCTTTAACGTGTAAAGAGAACAGAATGCCTGCTTCACGACAGTCTTCAAGTTCTTTCTCGTAGAAGTCGCAAAGTGCTTTCTTGCTCATGAACATTGAGTCGATGATTTCGCCGTCTTGAAGCGCAACTTTTGGCTTAAGAACAATGGTTTCACCAGACTTGGTGATCAATTCCATTTTCACATCACGTGCGCGGTCTAAAGTCATTGACTTTTCGCCGTGGTAGAAGTCACCTTCGTCCATGTGTGAAACGTGAGTTTGAGACCACTGTTTCCACTCGCTCATAGAGTGCGGGTGTTTTTTCACGTAGTTTTTAACGGCAGCAGGCGCACGACGGTCTGAGTTACCTTCACGTAGAACAGGGTTTACTGCTGAACCAAGACATTTGCTATAACGTGCCTTGATTGCTTTTTCTTCTTCAGTGGTCGGGTTTTCAGGATAGTCAGGGATTGCATAGCCTTTAGACTGAAGTTCCTTGATACACGCTGTTAGCTGGCCAACAGAAGCACTGATATTTGGGAGTTTGATAATGTTCGTGTCTGGATCTTGTGTAAGACGACCTAGCTCAGCTAGAGTGTCAGGCACCTTTTGCTCTTCGCTTAGGTAATCTGTAAATTCGGAGAGCACGCGCACAGCTACAGAGATGTCACTTTTGACGATCTCAACGCCAGCTGGCTTAGTAAAGGTCTCAATGATCGGCAGCAGAGAATAAGTCGCCAGTAATGGCGCCTCGTCGGTCAGTGTGTAAATGATAGTTGACTTTCCACCAGCCATATATAGCCCCTTGCGTTGGATTGAGTTTCTGAGGACCGAACTTTTGGCCCAGCCTCTTTGAACCGATTTGCTTAAATAAAAACATTGAGAGTATCGTCTTTCAGCGCATTTCAGTCAACGAAATATGCCTTTAGATTGAAATTTGGGCGAAAATTTGTACAGATTTGTGCGGTTTAGCCGTGTTTGTATTTTGTACAAAAAAATAATCATCTTCTGCTGTAAATCCTGATGAAAATGATCGGAAATGATTCGCTAGCCAATTGTATTCACTGAAAATGGTTTTTTGATCCTGACACAGGCTTAAACTGATCCTCGATATGGAGATGGATACCGAGTGACTGGATGCTGTTTTGCGCAAATTCAGTCAGGCTGATGATGCAAATTTGTCCTTGGCAGATGGCTACATCATCATGGAATAGCTTTGCGCTATACTGGCAAGCATCAATGAAATGATCTTAAAGATTGACGCTAACAAGGAAATGTAATGCCCAGCTTGTTTATTGTGATGCTCGGTGGTCGTCATGCCCGTGCCAATACAGAAGTTCATGATGTAGTTTTGGCAATAGGAGAGAGTCTGGAAGACACCTATCCGCAATTAAAAAATGCCTGGTTTGCGGAACAGAAAGGTCTGCATATTGATGCCTGGGCGCAAATCAACGGGCTAGAGTTCGAGGGCAAGTCCTATACGCTGCAATTTACTGATGCACAGCCACAGCAATCCGATGAAAAACTTTGGCTGATTAATCTGGGTGGTTATGATCCACGTGAGTTTGGCGAGTTGCATCGTTATGTGTTGGTGGTTGCACAGAATGCCATGGTTGCTAAACAGCGCGGTAAAGCTTACTTCGCCCGGCACTGGCAAAAACAGCATACCGACCGTGTTCTGGATGTAGATGACTGTATTGCCATCGATCAGGTTTATGGCCGCTACGTACAATTGCTAGAGGGCAGTTTTAGTGGCAATCGCTGGGAAAATACTTATCTCACGATTTAACGCTGTTTGTGATTGAATTAAACCTAGGGCTAGCTGAATGATTCGACGAGTGACTTAAAAAAATCTTTATCAAAATTTAATAATCGGCATAATACTGCCAAGGAAAAGCAGTTTTGACTGAGATGGAATGTCTTAAATGGATTTAATTCAGGCAAATGGACAACCGCGTTATGGACGTTTCAAGGAACTTCCAAAAAGTATTGACTATCAGGCATATCAATACAAGAATCCTTATGGTCATGTGCTGTCAGGCTGGCGTAAGCATCTAAAATATAAAAAATTCAAATTCTGTAGTATTCAGCACGAGCATTATACCATTGGACTGGCAATTGCCGATATCGCATGGGCAGGGCATGGTTTTGTCTATGTCTATAACCATATGACCAATGAAGTGCTGGAATGGAATGCGATTAATTTCCTGTCACGCAACACTGTGCTGGATGAACAGCCACTGTTTAATCATAGTTATTTCCATAAGTCACCTTTTCAGATCGATATCCAGCATGCCAACGGCGTGCGTTATATCAACGTCAGCAAATACGGCGAAATTAAACTCAGTGCCCGGATTTTCTGTGCCGGAACCGATCCACTGAGTATGTGCAGTCCGACCGGCATCAATGGCTGGACCTATACTCAGAAACTGACCACTTTGGGCTGTGAAGGCTTTTTCATTAACAAGCAGGGTGAAACCATTCAGTTTAATGAACGCAGCTTTGCTTCTCTGGATGATACCTGTGGCTTTTTGCGCCCGGAAACGGCCTGGTTCTGGTTGTCCTGTAATTTCTGGGATGTGAACCATAATCGGATTGGACTTAATCTGGCTTCAGGTGTGAATGAAAGTTTTGGCAATGAAAACTGTCTGTGGATCAATGGCAAGATTTATCCGTTGGCCGATGTGCTGTTCCAGCAGGAATCGGAAAACCAATGGACGATTCAGTCGCTGGATGAAAAATTGAATCTGATGGTGAGTACAGGCTGGCGCCGTTATGAAAATCTGAACCTGCGTCTGGTCGGAAGTCAGTTTAGTCAGTGGCAAGCCAAGGTTTCCGGAACGATCCAGCAGGATGATCAGGAAATTATTTTACTGAATGAATATGCCTTGCTTGAGCAGCATTATGCCAAATGGTAAAAGTGCAGGACATAAGACCTAATTTAAAAGCCTTCAATTTTTGAAGGCTTTTAAATTAGGTCTTAATCTTTTGCGGCCTGCCAGAAGGCTTCACCGGCCTGAATAGGATCATTAGTTTCTGCTAAGGTTTTTACCCAGACATCATATTGCGCAATAACCGGATGCTGACTAGGATGGAAGTCTTTTTTAAACCAGTCCCGATATTGTGGGCCCATGCGGGTCAATTTCCCGTTACGGCCAAAAAACCAGGGCAGTCCTTTCAAGTTCATTTGCAAACGTTGTAATGGCGTGAATCCATCATGTTTAAGCATGATGTTGGCACGGTATATGGTAAAGCTGAACATGAGCAGGGTAGTAATAACCAAGCTATATTTTCGCAGAAGCTCTGGAGTTTTTGCCACATCTTTCATCACGTCAAAAGCCACATCACGATGTTCCATTTCTTCAATGGCATGCCAGGCAAACATGGCACGAACAAAAGGATGGGCATCTCTTAACGTATCTTTCTGTCCAAAAAAAGTCTCGGCCATTAGCGCAGTCAAATGCTCTGCAGCAGCAGTCACCGCAATATTGTATTCAGGTGAACGGTTTTTCAAGTCGTAATTCATCATGTAATTCAGGCGCTGAATGAACTGATCTACGGGCATGCCTTGCTCGCGCATCAGCTGATTCATTTTTTCATGGGCAATGCCATGCTGTGCTTCCTGACGAATAAAATCTGCAACACGCTGCTGCAGTTCCGGGTCTGTGATCTGATTGCGAAACAGGCGCACGCTCTGAATAAAATAGCGCTCGCCATCAGGAAAGGTCAGGCTCAGGGCATCGAACATTCGGGTCAGAAAGGCATCGCCGCCCAACCAGTAGCGTGGAATTTCATCCAGTTTAAAATCAAGCTGGGTCCGTACTACGGGCTTTATCAAAGATTTTAATACTGCATTCATCTTGTACGTTCTTTTTTATGACGATGCGAACAGTATGTCGGGGAATCCTGTAATTGTTTTGACAGCGCTTGCCAATTTTTATACATTTTATGCCAAATGAAAATAAAAACTGCTCAGACTAAAGCAGGCAGCGAGAAGCGCGCATGCAAGAAATTAAAATATCCAATGGTTATATTCAACTCTGGGCGACCTATCTGCGTGGCCTGCAAATTGAGCCTTTAAAAGCTGACTTTCTGCAAGATGTACATGAAGCGCTTGTTCCCCTGATTGATCAGCCTTTTGCCACACAAGTGCCTCTGGAATTATTAAATCAGCTTCTTTTAACAACCCGGCAGTATTTAAACTGTCCGCAGCTGATTTTCGAGATTGTACAAGTCATTCGCCCAGAGCATTTTGGTGTGCTCGGTTATATGGCTTCGCGAAGCAGCAGCGTTGCGGAAATGATCCGCCATATTATGCGTTTTCAACGACTGGTGATTGATGGCAGTGAGTTTGTACCTTTGCAGTTGAAGCAGCGTGAACACAGTATTGAATTATTTTGGGCCTATCTGGACGAAAAATATAATCTGCTCAATGAACTGACCATGGCCGCGATGGTACAGTTGGGACGTGTCATTTTACAGGATCATCAACTGTTAGTCCGTTGTGTACGCTTTGCCCATGCGCCCGATAGGGGACAAATGCATTATCAAAAGTTTTTCGCCAGCGAGGTGATATTTTCCCAAGCCTACTATGGCATAGAACTGGATCTACAAGGACTGGCACATCGGTCTGAGCAGGCAGATCCGATGCTGTTGCAGTTGCTGGTGCATCAGGCAGAACAGGCGATTGCCGCCAAGCCGCCCCTTGAGAATCATTTGGAACAGGCGCAGCAAATGATTGCTGAACAGCTGCGAACCCAGCATCAGGCGATTAAAGTTGAACAACTTGCTCAGCAGTTATTGATGTCGACACGGAGTTTGCAACGCTTATTTAGTACCCATGGCACTTCATTTAAAAAACTGCTGGAACAGCAGCGGATCAAACGTTGCGAGCTGTTGTTGCAGAAGGGATTAGGTCTGACCGAAATCGCCGAGCAGCTGGATTATTCTGACCAGTCGGCATTGGCACGGGCCTACAAGGCAGCCACCGGACAGACATTATTAGAGCGCAGAAAGCAGTTACACAAACAGCGCAGCTAAAAAAAGCGACCCGTATCGGTCGCTTTTTTATTTGAAGAAAATGGTGAGGTTAAGCGTTGGCTTTGATTTGAGGGAATCTAAACGCAATCGCCGCAATCGCAAAAATGGCCAGAATCCAGCAATAGTACACACCACCAATCAGTTCAACCGGTGAGATTTTTGCAATGGAACAGGCCAGTAGTAACTGTGCGCCATAGGGAATCAACCCTTGTACCACACAGGAGAAAATATCCATCAGTGCCGCAGAACGCTTAGGATCTACGCCGTATTCTTTGGCAACTTCACGTGCCATATCACCAGACAGAATAATCGCCACGGTATTATTGGCCACAAAGATATTCGAAAACACCACCAAAAAACTAATCCCGATTTCGCCGGCACGTTGCTTCCCAACTTTAAACAGACGGGTCAGGCTATAAATACGCTCGATCAGCCAGCGTAAACCGCCTTCACGCTGCATGATCGCCGACAGGCCACCCAGGAACATCGACAATAACGCCACTTCAAACATGCCGACAAAGCCGTCATAAATTGAAGTATTCAGTTTGAGCAGATCAAATTCAGCTGTGGCAAACAGGCCAAACAAGCCGGAAAGTAACACCCCAATGCTCAGCACAGCCAGAACGTGTAAACGGCTAAAGGCTAAAATAAATACGGCGATATAAGGTAAGACCAGAAGCCAGTTGAAGTCCCTGTATTCCACTGCATTGCTACTACCGCTACTCAACACGTAAATCAAAATAGTCACGATTGAGGCTGGAACCGCAATCCAGACATTGACTCTGAATTTGTCACGCAGTTGTACGCCCTGACTGGTCGTTGCAGCAATGGTGGTATCCGAGATCATTGAAAGGTTGTCACCGAACATGGCACCACCAACGACCGCACCAACCGCATAAACTACATTGATCTCGGTGACCTCGGCAAATCCAAAAGCGATCGGCGCACAGGCTGCAATGGTGCCCATAGAGGTACCCATCGCCGTAGCAATAAAGGCCGAGATCACAAATAACATCGGCAGAATAAATGTGGGTGGAATCACCGACAGGCCCATTTGCACGGTGGCATCCACACTGCCAATGGTGCTACTGACGCTGGCAAAAGCACCTGCCAGCATAAACACCATAAACATCAGGATTAAGTTTGGATGACTGGCACCTCTGAGGAATTCCTCAATGCCCTGGTTGAGTTTGCCGCGATACACTAATGCAGCCAAGATAATCGCAGGCAGGGCAGCCACAGGCGCTTTCACCTGATAGAACGCGAACTCGGTTCCGATCAGGGAATGATAGATCCCGCTACCCAAAAATATGGTTAAAAATACAATAAGCGGCAGCAGTGCAATGGCGCGTGCCTGCACTGTAGCCTCAGAATCAGTCTGCATAGGAGATAAAAAAGTAAGAGAATAGGACTAGTATAAAGCAGGTTTTGCAATTTCAGAAAACTTTAAATGAATGCGCTAACATCTGCATTTTTATTAATTTTTATATGATAAAAATAAGTTTATCTAAATATTCAGGATTTTAGGTAATAGCAAAATTAGGCATCTTTGATCATTGTGAAAAAAATCAAAATAATCGTAAATAGACCCTTCCGAATTGTTTTGAAATCTTCGCACAGGAAATGAAGTACTCGAGGTCGGTATCGCAGACTGTTCATTGGACAAAAAATAGCGTTACAATGCGATGTCTTGTATTTCTACATAGTCAATGCCTCAAGTTTGAAACACGTTAAGGAAAATACCTCTCTATGTCACGTTTAGCCACACGATTTGGACAACTTAAATCTCAACAGCGTAAAGCTTTAGTTTCTTATGTCATGGCGGGTGATCCGCATCCAGAAGTCACAGTGCCTTTGCTGCATGAGATGGTGGAAGCGGGTGTCGACGTGATTGAGCTGGGACTTCCTTTCTCGGACCCGATGGCAGATGGGCCGGTGATTGCACTAGCTGCTGAACGTGCTCTGGCAGGTGGAACCAATACCCTGGATGCCCTGCACATGGTGAAAGAATTTCGCTTGAAAGATCGCGAAACACCAGTGGTACTGATGGGTTATCTGAATCCGGTTGAAGTGATTGGCTATGAAAAGTTTGTGGCTTATGCCTATGAATGTGGAGTAGATGGTGTACTGCTGGTGGACTTGCCACCAGAAGAAGCACAAGGTCTGGGTGAAGTACTGGAAAAATATGATATGGATCAGATTTTCCTGCTGGCACCAACTTCAACCGATGCACGTATTCAACACGTAGCGAAACAGGCCAGCGGCTTTATTTACTATGTGTCACTGAAGGGCGTGACCGGTGCAGCAACTTTAGATGTCTCTGAAGCCGCTGCACGCATTCAAAAGATTAAAGCTGTGACTGATGTTCCTGTAGGCGTAGGTTTCGGTATCAGTGATGCTGCATCTGCGAAAGCGATGGGTGTTGCTGCCGATGCAGTTATTGTGGGTAGTGCGTTTGTAAAGCAGTTTGCAACGCTCGCACCAGAACAAGCCGTTATTGCGACGGTGAATAAAGTCAAGGAGCTTCGAGCAGCGCTCGATGAGTTAGTATGAGTCAACAAGTGAAATCAGGCAAAATTCTGAGCCCATCGACCCCATGGACGGAGCGTACTGTTCCGGGCATTCAGGTACCCGATGAGCAAACGGCATATAAAGCGACATTTACCGAGCCTACGATTGAGTGTCCTGAATGTCATGCATTGGTGACCCGTACTGCCATGTCATTTAATGCCTATGTCTGTCCGCAATGTGATGAACATTTGCGTATGAAAGCCCGTGAACGTCTGAACTGGTTCTTTGATCAGGTACAAACAGAATTGGGTCAGGAATTTATAGCCAAAGATCCCCTGAAATTTGTCGATAGTAAAGCCTATCCAGACCGTATGGCTGAAGCGCAAAAGAAAACCGGTGAAACTGAAGCACTGGTGGTAATTCAGGGTTTGCTGAAAGGCGTACCGATGATTGCCTGTGCGTTTGAGTTCGACTTCATGGGCGGTTCTATGGGCACAGTGGTCGGTGACCGCTTTGTTCAGGCTGCAGAACATGCGATTGAAGCTCGTCAACCTTTGATCTGTTTTGCTGCTTCGGGTGGTGCTCGTATGCAGGAAGGCATGTTGTCCCTGATGCAAATGGCGCGTACTTCGGCTGCGATCCAGCGTTTAAAAGAAGCAGGTCTGCCTTATGTAGTGGTATTGACTCATCCAGTGTACGGCGGTGTGACCGCGTCATTGGCAATGCTGGGTGATGTACATATTGCTGAACCGAAAGCGATGATTGGCTTTGCCGGTAAACGTGTGATCGAACAGACTGTACGTGAAAAACTGGAAGAACCGTTCCAGCGCGCGGAATATTTGCTTGATCATGGGGTAATCGATCAGATTGTTCACCGTCATGCATTACGTGATACAGTTTATCGTATCGTTACGAAGTTGATGAATTTGCATTGAACACAGCACCCTTAGCAACAGATTCTTTAAACACATGGCTCGATTATTGGAGCCATGTTCACGTTACGGGTATTGATTTAGGTCTGGAGCGTGTTATTCCTGTGGCTGAAAAGCTGGGCGTGACACGTCCAGAAGCCAAAGTGCTAACAGTGGCAGGAACCAATGGTAAGGGTTCAACCACCACCACGCTGGCCGCGATCCTGAATGCGCAAGGCTTCAAGGTCGGACTATATCAATCCCCCCACGTGTACCGTTTCAATGAACGCGTGAAATTACGCGGCATTGAAGTGGAAGATCAGTTGCTCATTGATGCTTTTGTTCAGGTCGATCGGGCTCGTCGCGAATGCGGTTTGAGCCTGTCTTTCTTTGAAGCCACCACACTGGCTGCTTTTGTGATTTTTAAAGATCAGTGCTGTGATGTCTGGGTGCTGGAAGTCGGCTTGGGCGGTCGTCTGGATGTGGTCAACGTGGTCAATCCCGATATTGCGGTGATTACCAATATTGGCCTGGATCATACCGACTGGCTTGGTGATACCATCGAGAAAATTGCTTTCGAAAAAGCCGGAATTATTCGCCCGGATATTCCCGTGGTATTTGGGGGACAACAACAGATCCCGCAAGCCATTTTGGACAAAGCGGCTGAATGCAATGCGCCCTTGTATGCAATCAACCGTGATTATTTCTATGAAGCTTTTGACGATGGTCAAAGCTGGGCATTTGCTTCTTCAGGTACGACCTTAAAACTCCCAACAGGTTCACTGGCACTGGATAATATTTCTACCGCTGTGGCTACCATTCTGCTGAGCGGATTAAACGTCAGTCAGCAGGCAATTGCACAAGGCATTCAAACGGCAAAATTGCCGGGACGGTTTGAAATCCGTCAAATCCAGAATAAAACCGTGATTTTTGATGCAGGACATAACCCGCATGGGGTGGAATTTCTGCTGAAACAATTACGAGATTATTTAAATTACAATCAAAAATATAATGAAGTCATTTGTGTATTTTCAATGCTGTCAGATAAAGATATAAATTCTGTCGTCAAGTTATTGAAAGACACGGTTCAATTGTGGAAAATTGCACCATTATTCGTCCCACGTGCGGCAGAGATCACAGTTTTGGCTGATGCTTTAAGCGGTGAGGCGGTAGAACAATTTGACAATGTAAAATTAGCTTTTAAATCAGCACTGGATCAAACAGATAATAATCAGCTGATTTTGGTATGTGGATCATTTCATACCTTAGAAGCGGTATGGGAGTATTTGGAAGAATGTCAATGAATAACAAACAGCGCTGGATGGGCGGTGTTGTTTTACTCGGTGGTGGTGTTTTATTGGCAGCATTACTCCTGAAAGGCCAAGATGAAATCAATCAGGACCGTCAGCAAAATCCGGCACAGGCTGCGGAAGTTGAAAATAAAGAGGCAGGCAATCATTCGCTCGGTTCTTTGACGGTCGATGTAGAAACAGAAAAGCGTTTACTTGAACAGCAACGCCGTGATCGCGAAAAAGCGGTTGCAGAACAGGAGGCGCGTGCAGCCGAATTTTTAGCGATGCAACAGCAGGCTGAAGCAGATGCTGCACGTAAAGCGGCTGAAGAATATGCTGCCCTGAATGCACACCGCCTAGGACAGCAAAGTTCCGATAATATTCCACCAGAACTGGTGGAAGATGAACAGGCCAAGCAGAAACGTCTGGCTGAAGAAAAAGCGGTGCAAGAAAAAAAGTTAGCCCAGCAGCAGCTGGTACAACAAAAAGCCAATAGTTCTACTGACGCAGCCAAGAAAGAAGCAGAGCGTAAAGCTGCTGAAAGTAAAGCCGCTGAAGAAAAACGCAAGTTAGAGCAACAGCAAAAAGCCGAAGCAGAACGTAAGGCGGCTGAAGCAAAACGTAAAACCGAGGAAGAGCGTAAAGCGGCTGAAAAGAAAGAAGCTGAACGTAAAGCTGTCGAGGAAAAACGTAAAGCTGACGAAAAACGTAAAGCTGAAGAAGCCAAGAAAAAGGCTACAGCCGAAGAAGCCAAGAAGAAAGCAGAAGCTGAGCAGGCGCGTAAGTTACTGGAAGGTGAAGAGGACAAGCAATGGATGGTGCAGGTGGCACTGGCAGCGAATGAAGCCAATGCAGATGCTGTAGCAGCCAAACTGCGTGCCAAAGGTTATAAAGTGACCAAAAGCTCAACGTCTAAAGGTGTACGTATCATGGTGGGTCCGTCCAAAGACCGTGAGACTGCAGATGCACTCCGTAAGAAAATTGCGTCTGATGCCAGCCTGAATATGAAATCAGCTTGGGTGAATGACTGGGTGCCGCTGGATAAGCGTTAATTCTTTGTATTAATCAAAGTTTCTGTAGATGGATTCGTGAGTTGCTCGCGAATCCATTTTACATTTTCAGGGGTGAATAGATTGTCAATATTGCGCCAAATGGCATCAAAGCCATAACCGCCATGTTTCATTTCCTGTAGTGCCTGCTCAATCGGCCAATGTTCAAAAATAATCCGGTACATGACGACACTTGCACCAGTTCGGTCTGAACCGTGATAACAATGCAAGAGCACCTTCTGGTGATTTTGTTATGCTTGCTGAATCAGTAGCATAATTTTCAATAAATCTTCCCGATCAATTGCCCAGGTATGTATGGGTACATGATGTAGCTGAAAGTTTTCATTGCTCAAAACAAAGCTGTCTTGATCCCGTGAACGTAAATTAATAACTACATCGATTTGATGCTTTTTTAATAAAGGAATGAGTTCAGTTGAAGGCTGCTCACTACGATAGACAAAGAGGATGTTGCTGCTCAGGCAGGGCGGGCGTAGTCACGCAACCTGTCAGGAAGCAGCTCATCAGGATGGGAAATATGCAGATTTTCATACAGAGCATAGATGTTGTTTTTGTTATTTCAAGTTTAAAGTGGATATGAGATTTTGAATATAAAAAAGCCTATCCGAAGACAGGCTGTATAGAGAAATCGAACCCGTAGCACGTCAATGTAGTATTCGATAAAGCATTAAATCTGGAAAATAGAGTTTCTCTTATTCTTTACTTTGCTCAGGATGTGGCGTTAAGCGAAGGTAAGGCGTGACAGCGGTATAACCTTTTGGAAAACGTTGCTTGATTTCCTCCTCATCCTTCAATGAAGGGACAATCACCACATCATCGCCATGCTGCCAGTTTGCAGGCGTTGCCACTTTATGGCTATCGGTGAGTTGCAGCGAATCTATCACACGCAAGATTTCATGGAAATTACGACCGGTCGATGCAGGATAAGTAATAATCAAACGGACTTTTTTATTGGGGTCAATGACCACTAAAGAACGGACCGTTAGAGTTTCGCTGGCATTCGGATGAATAAAGTCATACAGCTCGGAAACTTTGCGATCCTGATCGGCAATGATGGGGAAATTCACTGTGGTGTTCTGGGTTTCATTGATGTCTTTAATCCAGCCATGATGCGATTCAACATCATCGACCGACAAGGCAATGGCTTTCACGCTACGTTTTGCAAACTCGTCTTTCAGTTTTGCGGTGTAGCCAAGCTCAGTCGTACATACGGGTGTATAGTCAGCAGGGTGTGAAAATAAAATGCCCCAGCTCTCACCCAGAAAGTCATAAAAATTAATCAGGCCTTCACTGGATTGCTGTTCAAAATTCGGTGCGGTATCGCCTAGACGTAAACTCATCTTTTTAGCCTCAATTGGTCTTTTAGTGTCGAGATACGATTTAATATGAATCAATTTTTTTATGATTAAAAATAGTGTTTTTTGCTTTCTTTATGAGTAAATTGCATAAGTAGGATATCCATCTATCCAGAAGCGCAAAAATCAGTCACTTAATTGACTATGTTGCACAGGGAAAATTTGCTACATTACTTTGCCTTAGATCTTAGGGCTAGAACTAAGGATCAGATTTTTTTAGCGGTTTTACAGCAAAACCCTTGTAGTTCAAATTTCTAGCACCATAATAACGACTAAGAACATATTCATTTGACAAGCAAGATTTAGAGAGTCTATTCATGTTGGCAAGTCTGATCGGAGGAATCTTCGGTACCAAAAATGAGCGCGAACTCAAACGCATGCGTAAAATCGTAGACAAGATTAATGTGCTCGAGCCGACGATATCTACCCTTAGCGATGCAGACTTATCTGCAAAAACTGAAGAATTCAAACAACGATATAATAAGGGTGAAACCCTCGATAAATTACTGCCTGAAGCATTTGCAGTCTGTCGTGAAGCCGCGAAGCGGGTGATGGGCATGCGTCATTATGACGTGCAGCTGATCGGTGGTATTACCTTGCATGAAGGTAAAATCGCAGAAATGCGTACCGGTGAAGGTAAAACCCTGATGGGTACTTTGGCCTGTTATCTGAATGCCATCAGTGGCCAAGGTGTACATGTCATTACCGTGAACGATTACCTGGCGCAACGTGATGCCGAGTTAAACCGTCCATTATTCGAATTTTTAGGTCTAAGCATCGGCATTATTTATTCCATGCAAAATCCGATGGAAAAAGCGGAAGCTTATCGTGCCGACATTACGTATGGTACCAATAACGAATTTGGCTTTGACTACCTGCGTGACAACATGGTGTTCTCGCTAGCAGAGAAAAAGCAGCGTGGTTTGACCTATGCCATTATCGATGAGGTCGATTCGATCCTGATTGATGAAGCGCGTACCCCGTTGATTATTTCCGGTCAAAGTGAAGATTCTTCACAGCTTTATGCAGCCATCAATAATATTCCACCAAAATTACAGGCACAGAAAGAAGAGAAAGTGCCGGATGGCGGTCACTTCTGGATTGATGAAAAACAGCGTTCAGTTGAAATTACTGAAGTGGGTTTTGAAACCATTGAAAGTGAATTGATTGAAATGGGCTTGCTGGCAGAAGGCGAGAGCCTGTATTCAGCGTCGAACCTGAACCTGTTGCATCATGTCACTGCAGCGATTCGTGCGCATTATCTCTATCAACGTAATGTCCAATACATCATCAACGATGGTGAAGTGATTATTGTCGATGAAAATACCGGTCGTACCATGCCGGGACGCCGTTGGTCTGAAGGCTTGCACCAAGCCGTAGAAGCCAAAGAAGGTCTGGAAATCCAGCCAGAAAACCAGACTCTGGCAACCACAACCTTCCAGAACTATTTCCGTCTGTATAAAAAATTATCCGGTATGACCGGTACTGCTGATACCGAAGCAGCGGAAATGAAAGAAATTTATGGCCTGGATGTGGTACTGATTCCGACTCACCGTCCAATGATTCGTCAAGACCATAACGATTTAATTTACTTAAATCGTGAAGGAAAATATAACGCGATTATTCAAGAAATTCAGCGTGTGCATGAAGCAGGTGTTGCACCAATTCTGATTGGTACAGCCACCATTGAAGCTTCTGAGATCCTGTCGGATAAGCTAAAAGCGGCAGGGATCCAGCATGAAGTACTGAATGCCAAACAGCACGAACGTGAAGCCGATATTATTGCGCAGGCCGGTGCGCCGCGTGCAGTCACCATTGCCACCAACATGGCCGGTCGTGGTACCGACATTTTGCTCGGTGGTAACTGGAAAGCATTACTGGCTAAAATTGAAAACCCGACTCCTGAAGATGAAACCCGTCTGAAAGCAGAATGGGATGTTAATCACCAGGCCGTGCTGGATTCAGGCGGTTTGCATATTATCGGTTCCGAGCGTCATGAATCACGCCGTATCGATAACCAGCTGCGTGGCCGTGCCGGTCGTCAGGGTGACCCGGGTGTATCACGTTTCTACCTGTCACTTGAAGATGACTTGATGCGTATTTTCGCCGGTGATCGCGTAGTCGGCATGATGCGTGCCATGGGCTTGCAGGAAGATGAAGCGATTGAGCACAAAATGGTGTCTCGCTCGATTGAAAATGCGCAGCGTAAAGTGGAAGCACGTAACTTCGATATTCGTAAGAATTTGCTGAAATACGATGACGTCAATAACGAACAGCGTAAGATCATTTATAGTCAGCGTGACGACATTCTGGCAGAAAATTCACTGCAGGATTATATTGAAGAAATGATCCGTGAAGTGATGCAGGGTGTAATCGCCAACTATATTCCGCCTGAATCGATTCATGACCAGTGGGATATTGAAGGTCTGGAACTGGCGCTGCGTGAAGATCTTTCGATGGATCTTCCTATCGGACAATGGCTGGAACAGGACCGTCGTCTGGATGAAGAAGCTTTGGTGGTGCGCATTACCGATGAAGTACTGAACCGCTACCGTTCACGTCGTGAACAAATGGGTGAAGAATCTGCAGCTTCGCTTGAACGTCACTTTATGCTGAATTCTCTGGATCGTCATTGGAAAGAGCATCTGGCGGCTATGGATTATTTGCGTCAAGGTATTCATTTACGTGGTTATGCGCAAAAGAATCCAGAGCAGGAATATAAAAAAGAAGCTTATAACCTGTTTGTAAACATGCTCGGTACAATCAAGTCAGATGTCGTAACAGATCTGTCACGCATCCACGTACCGACCCCTGAAGAGCTGGCGGAAATGGAAGCACAGCAGCAGGCACAGGCTGAGGCAATGCGTTTGCAGTTATCTCATGAAGAGTTTGACGGCTTGCTGGCAGGTGAACATGAGGTGACGACCGAGCAAAATGCTCAGGCGAATCCTGTAGCACCAGTCTTTGAAGCACCGGCAAGTCGTAATGCGCCTTGTCCATGTGGTTCAGGTCTGAAATACAAACAGTGTCATGGCAAGATCTAAACGCTATTAAAAATCAGAGCCCCATGGCTCTGATTTTTTTATGTATGAAGATTTTTCAGAAATTGAATACTGTTTGCAGTCTTAGGAATTAAATGCTATTTAATGGCTCATTCAACACCTCAAAGTGGAATAACCTGAATGAAAAAAGTATTAAAAACGCTCATAATTGCCGCTTTGGCAATACCTGCCTTAAGTTTTGCCCAAACTGCAGCGACCACAACAATTGATAAAGTTCAGCAAGCGGTGGGTACGACTACTGCTCAAGTACAACGTACCGATGCACAAGTAACTGTGGCAAGCCCACGTACCGGCATCCGTTATACCTTTGCCAACCAGAACCGTCCGATTGTGTTGCAGACCGCTGCGATTGCAGCTGCCAATGCAGCAAATGTAGACCGTATTGTTGCTACAAATCCGGCACTTTCTACTGCAAGTCAACAACAAGCGAAACAGGCTTTACTAAGCGAATCTGGACAACTTGCACAAAATTAAAAATATCTTAATTTTAAAAACGTAGAAACCAGTCTTGATGACTGGTTTTTTATTGTGAAAATCCATAACAAATCTCAGGCTGGCTCAGGCTTTGGCTCGATTTTTTGTTGCAGATCAACTAAGCTGTATTTTTCTAAAACTTCAATATTGGACTTTAAAATGGCAGTTGGTGACGTATCTATGCCACAGATGCATGTGGTGAAAGGGGTTAAAATTGGTTCGGCTGAAGCCTATGTGCGCTATCAGAACCGACGTGACCTGGTGATATTTGAACTGGCTGCAGGCTCCAATGTTGCTGGGGTGTTTACCCAGAATGCCTTTTGTGCAGCACCTGTGCATGTATCCAAAGCACATTTGCAAGCGGGAAATCCACGTTACCTGGTAATCAATACCGGCAATGCCAATGCAGGAACAGGTCCTATAGGCATGGCAAATGCAGAAGCCACTTGTGCCAAGTTAGCTGAACTTGCAGGCGTACAGGCTGCTGAAGTGTTGCCATTCTCGACTGGTGTGATTGGTGAGCAGCTTCCAATGGAGCGTTTGCTTACAGGTTTACAGCCTGCGCTGGATTCATTGCGTGATGATGCCTGGGGCGATGCAGCGACTGGAATCATGACCACAGATACCACTCCGAAAGGAGCGTCAGAACAGTTCGAGCTGGATGGTGTGACTTATACCATGACCGGTATTTCCAAAGGTGCAGGCATGATTCGCCCGAATATGGCGACCATGCTGGGCTATGTTGCGACGGATGCACCGATCAGCCGTGAACTGGTTCAACAGTTATTAACTGAAACAGTCAATGTATCGTTTAACCGTATTACAATTGATGGCGATACCTCAACTAATGACTCGTGTATTTTTATTGCCACAGGTCAGGCCGGTGGTGCTGAGATCACTTCAACTGAAGATCCGCGTTATGCAGTGGTGCTAGACGTATTGACACGTACCATGAAACGCCTTGCGCAACTGATTGTACGTGATGGTGAAGGTGCGACTAAGTTCATTACCGTGACTGTAGAAGGTGGTGGCAATACTCAAGAGTGCTGCGATATTGCCTATAGCATTGCGCATTCACCGTTGGTCAAAACCGCGATTTTTGCTTCTGACCCAAACTGGGGACGTATTCTGGCAGCGATTGGTTATGCCGGTGTGCCAAATTTAGACGTTGCAAAAATTCAGGTTTGGTTAGATGATGTACAAATCTGCAAAGATGGTGGTGCGGCAGCAGACTATACTGAAGCAGCCGGTGCACGTGTGATGGCCCAGGCTGAAATGACGATTCGTGTTGATCTTGGACGAGGTCAGGCAAAAGATACGGTTTATACCTGTGACCTGTCGTATGACTACGTAAAAATCAATGCAGATTATCGCTCATAATTCAGATTGTTTATAAAGCCTCCGTTGTGGGGCTTTTTTTATACTTAATGATTTTTAATGACTGGTCAAAAATAGCATTTCGCCAGAGATGACCGGGATGTAGGGTGAAAGGTTCATTGAATAGTGAACCATGAGGGTAGAGTAAGAGTTGTTATGAATGATGCGACCAAATTAATAGCCAATGAAGCTAAATCGATTGTGCAGGCGCATTTAGATCGTTTAGGTGTTCCACAAGAACATCAAATGAGCCAGCAGGAAAAATTGGACAAATTTGCACAGATCAAGGCAGAGCTGGAAAAACAGGATGCTGTTTTGGTGGCGCATTATTATTGTGATCCTGAAGTGCAAGAACTGGCTGAACTGACCGGTGGCTGTGTTTCCGATTCACTGGAAATGGCGCGTTTTGGTCGCGATCATTCGGCTTCAACGCTTGTGGTGGCTGGTGTGAAATTTATGGGCGAAACCTCTAAAATTCTTTCACCCCATAAAACCGTGCTGATGCCTACCCTGGAAGCGACCTGTTCACTGGACTTGGGTTGTCCTGTCGATGAATTTACCGCTTTTTGCGATGCGCACCCGGATCATACCGTGGTGGTTTATGCTAACACGTCAGCGGCCGTGAAAGCCCGGGCCGATTGGGTCGTCACTTCAAGCTGTGCAGTGGAAATTATCGAACATCTGGACAGTCTGGGCGAAAAAATCATCTGGGCACCCGATCAGCATCTGGGTCGTTATATCCAGAAAAAAACCGGTGCAGAGATGTTGCTCTGGGATGGCGCCTGTATCGTGCATGAAGAATTCCGTTCACGCGGTATTGCCAATATGAAAGCACTCTATCCAGATGCGGCGGTTCTGGTACATCCTGAATCACCGATGTCTGTAGTCGAGATTGCTGATGCCGTGGGTAGCACTTCGCAACTGATTAAAGCAGCGCAGACTTTGCCACATCAACGTTTAATCGTAGCTACTGATCGCGGTATTTTTTATAAAATGCAGCAGGCAGTGCCGGATAAAATTCTGATTGAAGCACCAACCGCAGGAGAGGGGGCAACTTGTCGTTCTTGTGCGCATTGTCCTTGGATGGCCATGAACGAGCTGGATGGTATCTTGCATGTGTTACAGCATAAAGATCAGGAAGTGCATGTCGATCCGGTACTTGCTGAACGAGCTAAACTGCCTCTAGATCGCATGCTGAACTTTAGTGCCGGACTAAAACGTTAAAATTTGTATAAAAAATGTCTGAAGCGATTGATAAATAAACGCTTGAAGCGTTTTTTCGGTTTTTTTTAAATATAGGTGTTGACGTCTCCGGGCGTCGCGCCTAGAATGCACACCGTACCGAACGATGTTCGATACGAAAGCTGAGATGAATCGGAGCATAGCACAGCCTGGTAGTGCACCTGGTTTGGGACCAGGGGGTCGTAGGTTCGAATCCTACTGCTCCGACCAATTCTTCAAGGCAAATGATGTTTGCATCAGTAACGCGCTTGTAGCTCAGTTGGATAGAGCATCCGCCTTCTAAGCGGATGGTCACAGGTTCGAATCCTGTCAGGCGCGCCATTTGGTCGCTTGATGTTAAGAATCAAAATGATGGTGGATGTAGCTCAGTTGGTAGAGCCCTGGATTGTGATTCCAGTTGTCGCGGGTTCGAATCCCGTCATTCACCCCAACTTTTAAAGTTGAAATCGGAGCATAGCACAGCCTGGTAGTGCACCTGGTTTGGGACCAGGGGGTCGTAGGTTCGAATCCTACTGCTCCGACCATCTCCTTCAAGATGGTCGAGATAAAAGATACCGCGTTAAGCGGTTTTTTTTATGCCTGGAATTCAATGTGAATAAAAAATATACAATTGTTGTCGGTGGCTATCATGATGAATGCTCGAACCCCTATTAAATTATTTTTCATCTAATAAAACTGTGCATTGAAGATTGCTTTCTTCTCGCATTGCTTCACTTTTAATTTTAATCATTCAACAATTCAACCAGAGTTTATCTATAGAGTGATTATCTTGTTGAATGGAATTTTAATGGATGGAGGAGGATTATATTTTTAAAATGGGTAAGGGATTCCATAGTAAATCTATTTTATTAACTCATCTGTTGTGTTTGATCTGAAATAAAGACAATAAAAAATTTTTAGATAGATATAGCAATTAAATTAATTAGAAATATCCTTTGATAAGTAAATAAACTACTTTAAAACATCAGTAATTGAATAAATTTTGAGTGAAAAATAGAAAAACCTATAATTTTTGTAGAATAAATAAACAGTCGTGATATTTTTGCTGAATTATTTAAGAAGAGGGGTTGTATTGGGTCGGGAATGCTGTAGAATGCACATCCATCGGCGGTGATGAAGATTAAAACTTCTTATAAAACAGTGACTTAGTTAAGTTTGATTAAGTTCGGTTTTAGAAAGAAATTTTAAAAATAGTTTTCATTGCTAGTTGACACTAAGAATATCTAGTGTAATATAGCCGACCTAGCTTGCTGATGACGAATCAGCAAGAAGATCATTAAGAGATTATGAAGAACAACTTGTGTGGATTTTTACTGGTTGATTGATCGAAATTATTTTCATTGATTGATGGTAGAAATTACTCGAAGTTTATTTGAGAAATATTTGTCAGAAAATTGATGAGCCAAGATTGGCACCCTTTAAGGTGCTACATAGTATTAAACTGAAGAGTTTGATCATGGCTCAGATTGAACGCTGGCGGCAGGCTTAACACATGCAAGTCGAGCGGGGAAAGGTAGCTTGCTACCTGACCTAGCGGCGGACGGGTGAGTAATGCTTAGGAATCTGCCTATTAGTGGGGGACAACATCTCGAAAGGGATGCTAATACCGCATACGTCCTACGGGAGAAAGCAGGGGACCTTCGGGCCTTGCGCTAATAGATGAGCCTAAGTCGGATTAGCTAGTTGGTGGGGTAAAGGCCTACCAAGGCGACGATCTGTAGCGGGTCTGAGAGGATGATCCGCCACACTGGGACTGAGACACGGCCCAGACTCCTACGGGAGGCAGCAGTGGGGAATATTGGACAATGGGGGGAACCCTGATCCAGCCATGCCGCGTGTGTGAAGAAGGCCTTTTGGTTGTAAAGCACTTTAAGCGAGGAGGAGGCTACCGAGATTAATACTCTTGGATAGTGGACGTTACTCGCAGAATAAGCACCGGCTAACTCTGTGCCAGCAGCCGCGGTAATACAGAGGGTGCAAGCGTTAATCGGATTTACTGGGCGTAAAGCGCGCGTAGGTGGCCAATTAAGTCAAATGTGAAATCCCCGAGCTTAACTTGGGAATTGCATTCGATACTGGTTGGCTAGAGTATGGGAGAGGATGGTAGAATTCCAGGTGTAGCGGTGAAATGCGTAGAGATCTGGAGGAATACCGATGGCGAAGGCAGCCATCTGGCCTAATACTGACACTGAGGTGCGAAAGCATGGGGAGCAAACAGGATTAGATACCCTGGTAGTCCATGCCGTAAACGATGTCTACTAGCCGTTGGGGCCTTTGAGGCTTTAGTGGCGCAGCTAACGCGATAAGTAGACCGCCTGGGGAGTACGGTCGCAAGACTAAAACTCAAATGAATTGACGGGGGCCCGCACAAGCGGTGGAGCATGTGGTTTAATTCGATGCAACGCGAAGAACCTTACCTGGTCTTGACATAGTAAGAACTTTCCAGAGATGGATTGGTGCCTTCGGGAACTTACATACAGGTGCTGCATGGCTGTCGTCAGCTCGTGTCGTGAGATGTTGGGTTAAGTCCCGCAACGAGCGCAACCCTTTTCCTTATTTGCCAGCGGGTTAAGCCGGGAACTTTAAGGATACTGCCAGTGACAAACTGGAGGAAGGCGGGGACGACGTCAAGTCATCATGGCCCTTACGACCAGGGCTACACACGTGCTACAATGGTCGGTACAAAGGGTTGCTACCTCGCGAGAGGATGCTAATCTCAAAAAGCCGATCGTAGTCCGGATTGGAGTCTGCAACTCGACTCCATGAAGTCGGAATCGCTAGTAATCGCGGATCAGAATGCCGCGGTGAATACGTTCCCGGGCCTTGTACACACCGCCCGTCACACCATGGGAGTTTGTTGCACCAGAAGTAGGTAGTCTAACCTTAGGGGGGACGCTTACCACGGTGTGGCAGATGACTGGGGTGAAGTCGTAACAAGGTAGCCGTAGGGGAACCTGCGGCTGGATCACCTCCTTAACGAAAGATTGACGATTGGTAAGGATCCACAACAAGTTGTTCTTCATACGATGTATCTGAGGGTCTGTAGCTCAGTTGGTTAGAGCACACGCTTGATAAGCGTGGGGTCACAAGTTCAAGTCTTGTCAGACCCACCACTACTGACGAAGTACGGAAAATCAGAAACATTGACTTATTGATAAGCTGGGGACTTAGCTTAGTTGGTAGAGCGCCTGCTTTGCACGCAGGAGGTCAGGAGTTCGACTCTCCTAGTCTCCACCAAATTTCAAGATCATAAAAGCACTGCTTTTACTTGAAATTTAAGCAAGAAGCTACGCTTCGCGCAGTATGTAATCATACAGTGATGAAGTTGTTTAGTTCCTAAGCGATCAAGTATTTAGATCCTAGAGATTAACAAGTACAAGCGTTATGATACGCGGACTTGATAATCTCTGTGATTTATCACAGTTTCCTGACCTGACGAAGGCTGGAAAAATCATTAACAGAATATATTTGAGTTGAAATAATTTGTTCAAACTCGTTTTTAAGATCAACACTAACAGTGATTTATTACTGTGATGTGAAGATTAAGGAAATGAGTTCTAGCGAAATTAACTGAATCAAGCGTTTTGGTATATGAATCTAATTGAAGCTGTACAGTAGTTAAATCTACGAAACGCCAACTGTATGAGTAAGTCGCAAGACGAACTCTGTTGCTTATCCTACTTGTAAGGATAAACGACTGTTTGGGGTTGTATAGTCAAGTAATTAAGTGCATGTGGTGGATGCCTTGGCAGTCAGAGGCGAAGAAAGACGTGATAGCCTGCGAAAAGCTCCGGGGAGGCGGCAAATATCCTGTGATCCGGAGATGTCTGAATGGGGAAACCCACTTACCATAAGGTAGGTATTGCAACATGAATACATAGTGTTGCAAGGCGAACGAGGGGAAGTGAAACATCTCAGTACCCTTAGGAAAAGAAATCAATTGAGATTCCCTCAGTAGCGGCGAGCGAAAGGGGAAGAGCCCATTAAGTCATATAAGTTCTAGTGGAACGCTCTGGGAAGTGCGACCGTAGACGGTGATAGTCCTGTACACGAAAGGGCTTATATGATGATGTCGAGTAGGGCGAGGCACGTGAAACCTTGTCTGAATATGGGGGGACCATCCTCCAAGGCTAAATACTCCTGACTGACCGATAGTGAACCAGTACCGTGAGGGAAAGGCGAAAAGAACCCCTGTGAGGGGAGTGAAATAGATCCTGAAACCGCATGCATACAAGCAGTGGGAGCCGGCTTAGTCCGGTGACTGCGTACCTTTTGTATAATGGGTCAGCGACTTATATTCAGTAGCGAGGTTAACCGCATAGGGGAGCCGTAGGGAAACCGAGTCTTAATAGGGCGTTTAGTTGCTGGGTATAGACCCGAAACCAGGTGATCTATCCATGAGCAGGTTGAAGGTTGGGTAACACTAACTGGAGGACCGAACCCACTGTCGTTGAAAAGCCAGGGGATGACTTGTGGATAGGGGTGAAAGGCTAATCAAACTTGGTGATAGCTGGTTCTCCCCGAAAGCTATTTAGGTAGCGCCTCGGACGAATACCATTGGGGGTAGAGCACTGTTTCGGCTAGGGGGTCATCCCGACTTACCAAACCGATGCAAACTCCGAATACCAATGAGTACTATCCGGGAGACAGACTGCGGGTGCTAACGTCCGTAGTCAAGAGGAAAACAATCCAGACCGCCAGCTAAGGCCCCAAAATTATAGTTAAGTGGGAAACGATGTGGGAAGGCATAGACAGCTAGGAGGTTGGCTTAGAAGCAGCCACCCTTTAAAGAAAGCGTAATAGCTCACTAGTCGAGTCGGCCTGCGCGGAAGATGTAACGGGGCTAAAACTATATGCCGAAGCTGCGGATGCATAATTTATTATGCGTGGTAGGGGAGCGTTCTGTAAGCCGATGAAGGTGGATTGAGAAGTCTGCTGGAGGTATCAGAAGTGCGAATGCTGACGTGAGTAACGACAATGCGAGTGAAAAACTCGCACGCTGAAAGACCAAGGGTTCCAGTCCAACGTTAATCGGGGCTGGGTGAGTCGACCCCTAAGGCGAGGCCGAGAGGCGTAGTCGATGGGAAATTGGTTAATATTCCAATACTTCTGTGTAATGCGATGAGAGGACGGAGAAGGTTAAGTCAGCCTGGCGTTGGTTGTCCAGGTGGAAGGTTGTAGGCATGTATCTTAGGCAAATCCGGGGTACTCTATGCTGAGAACTGATAGCAAGCTGTACTTGTACAGTGAAGTGGCTGATACCATGCTTCCAGGAAAAGTCTCTAAGCTTCAGTTACACAGGAATCGTACCCGAAACCGACACAGGTGGTCAGGTCGAGTAGACCAAAGCGCTTGAGAGAACTCTGCTGAAGGAACTAGGCAAAATGGTACCGTAACTTCGGGAGAAGGTACGCTGTTGTCTGTGATAGGACTTGCTCCTTGAGCGGCCGACAGCCTCAGAAACCAGGCCCCTGCAACTGTTTATTAAAAACATAGCACTCTGCAAACACGAAAGTGGACGTATAGGGTGTGATGCCTGCCCGGTGCTGGAAGGTTAATTGATGGGGTTAGCGTAAGCGAAGCTCTTGATCGAAGCCCCAGTAAACGGCGGCCGTAACTATAACGGTCCTAAGGTAGCGAAATTCCTTGTCGGGTAAGTTCCGACCT
This sequence comes from Acinetobacter sp. CIP 51.11, assembly GCF_000369665.1. Classification (GTDB taxonomy): domain Bacteria; phylum Pseudomonadota; class Gammaproteobacteria; order Pseudomonadales; family Moraxellaceae; genus Acinetobacter; species Acinetobacter lwoffii_S. Next base: position 1,823,927 of record NZ_KB850129.1, on the reverse strand, counting down.
GCACGAATGGCATAATGATGGGGGCGCTGTCTCCAGCAGAGACTCAGTGAAATCGAATTCGCCGTGAAGATGCGGTGTACCCGCGGCTAGACGGAAAGACCCCGTGAACCTTTACTGCAGCTTGACATTGAACTTTGATCTTACTTGTGTAGGATAGGTGGGAGGCTTTGAAGTCGCGACGCTAGTTGCGATGGAGCCGTCCTTGAAATACCACCCTGGTAATATTGAGGTTCTAACTCTGTCCCGTTATCCGGGACGAGGACCATGTCTGGTGGGTAGTTTGACTGGGGCGGTCTCCTCCTAAAGAGTAACGGAGGAGTACGAAGGTGCGCTCAGCGTGGTCGGAAATCACGCGTAGAGTATAAAGGCAAAAGCGCGCTTAACTGCGAGACCCACAAGTCGAGCAGGTACGAAAGTAGGTCTTAGTGATCCGGTGGTTCTGTATGGAAGGGCCATCGCTCAACGGATAAAAGGTACTCTGGGGATAACAGGCTGATACCGCCCAAGAGTTCATATCGACGGCGGTGTTTGGCACCTCGATGTCGGCTCATCTCATCCTGGGGCTGAAGCAGGTCCCAAGGGTATGGCTGTTCGCCATTTAAAGAGGTACGCGAGCTGGGTTTAGAACGTCGTGAGACAGTTCGGTCCCTATCTACCGTGGGCGTTGGAAATTTGAGAGGATCTGCTCCTAGTACGAGAGGACCAGAGTGGACGAACCTCTGGTGTACCGGTTGTCACGCCAGTGGCATCGCCGGGTAGCTATGTTCGGAAGGGATAACCGCTGAAAGCATCTAAGCGGGAAGCCTACCTCAAGATAAGATTTCCCCGAGACTTTATGTCTCCTAAAGAGCCGTTGAAGACTACGACGTTGATAGGTTGGATGTGGAAGCATAGTGATATGTGAAGCTGACCAATACTAATTGCTCGTGAGGCTTGACTATACAACACCCAAACAGTTGTTGTACGAAGCTCGATTGATTCGATATTAAGCAAAACAGCTTGATTTAGTTACGCTGAACGAACAAACTACTGCAACTCAGATATACCTGTTAATGAACGATGTTCAAAGCACTGCTTTGAACAGAGTGCAAGATTTGAAGAAAGCTAAGGCAACCATAAGACCTCAGTAAGTAATCATACCAGTTGTGCTGGCGACCATAGCAAGAGTGAACCACCTGATCCCTTCCCGAACTCAGAAGTGAAACCTCTTAGCGCTGATGGTAGTGTGGGGTTACCCATGTGAGAGTAAGTCATCGCCAGCTCATTATTCCAAAATCCCCCTCCGCATTAGCAGAGGGGGATTTTTTTAGGCCCGGGAATTTAGATAAGATATTTAACATATCTATCTCAAAGCTGATCAGATTCTTCTGAGGCAGATGATTTCTGTCAATTTGTTTGACCTAGTAGGATCTCTGTAAGGCTGGCTCTAAAAGAGTTTATAAGCTGATCTTGTAAATTTTGGCACATAAAAAACCAGCGAATCGCTGGTTTTTTATTGCAGATCATTTTAGCCAAACACACGCATTACGGCTGCGATTAATACCCAAAGAATGGCAATCGCTACGATAGGTTCAACAATCTTTGCCCATGTTGGGGTGTCTACAACAATGACTTCTTCGATATCTTGATGCTGCTGATTCTGGCTTACCATTTGATTAAACTCCTTCATTGATGCTTCTAATGATAGCTCTTCTTGCACAATTGGTTTAGAGCCTTTGAGTTCTGTTAGCTTGTTTGTTGTCCAAACCCAATCATCTGCTTGACCAGATAAATGTTCAATTTGCCCGGTTAGTAATTCCTGAATGCTATGGATATTATGGTTGCCGGTATCATGCAGTTGTTTTAATTCAATAAGCTGTAAATGAAAAATTTCTGAAGTACTGTGCTCAAGCTGAGCTCGATCCAAAGTAGATTGATTTTCCGGACTGGTAGCGAGGTGACGCACGATTTCCAAGATATATAATTCATCAGGATGATTGATTTCATTATAAATTTTTTGTGGATTATGACGCCATTCAGTAATAAGTTTACCTAAAGTTAAGGCAGTGATTTCTGATATATATTTTCGTCTTTCTTCTTTTGTATATTCTTTTAGAAGCTCAGGCTTTTGAGTCTCTATCTGTTCAACAAAATATTGTACTAAATCAAAAGCCATTCACTTGCTCCATTATTTTTAATCTAATAGTCTTAAAGTCGGTTTTTTCTTTGGTTGTTCAGTTTGTTCTTCAGTGCTTGATTTTAAAGCATCTTCATCATTTTGTGTATGCTCATATTCACCTGGATCAAAGAATAAACCTTGACTATTTTCACGTGCATAAATGCCGAGTACTGCTGCCATAGGCACATAAATATCACGAGAAACGCCACCAAAGCGAGCCGAGAAGCTAATGGCATCATTGCTCATATGCAGCGCATGCACGGCATGTGGCACAATATTCAGAACAATCTGTCCATCTTTAATAAACTGCTCAGGAACCATGGTATTTGGGCGTGTGGCATCCACCAGCAGGTAAGGCGTCATATTGTTATCGCAAACCCACTCATAGATTGCACGTGCCATATAGGGACGGGTAGGGCTAAGGTTGAATTCTTGTTCGGACATGATGTTTCTCTATGGATGTTTGAGTTGCACTGAATAACGGTTCTTTTCCTGCAATGTCATGGATTTTACAAAGGCAGGACGACTAAAAATTCGTTGGCAATATAAATAAAACGGACGGCATTGCTGCTGTGGTAATTCTACGCCCATCTGTTTCAGACGGATAAAAATTGGTGCCAGCATACAATCCAGGATACTAAATTGTTCAGACATAAAATAGGGAAAATGTTGGAATAGTGGCATCAGTGAAATCAGGATATCCTGTAACTGTTTTTGTGCCTGAGCTTTGGCTTTCTTATCCAGCGTATCAGGATGGCGTAACATGATATCAGCCAGCTTCAGCCAGTCATTTTCAAAGCGCCAGATGTATTGTCGTTGCTCTGCCCGGGGCATCGGAGCATCGGCATACAGTTTGTTCTGACGATAACGATCATCTACATATTCAGAGATAATTGAAGTATTAAATAATTTGAGTTCATTTTCGATCAGCATCGGCAATTGATTATAAGGATTGAGACTGGCCAAATCCTCATCATCGGCATCCACCAAAATCAGGTTATATTTAATCTGTTTTTCGGTAAGCACATAGCGAATCCAATGGGAACGAAAGTCATCGGCATGACTATAGAGAGTGATTCCTTGAAGAGGCGCGCTTTCGACTGACATAAATCCTGATGAGCTTCTAATGAATAGACTAGGATACTAAAATTCAACCTAAAAAGCACCAAGCATCAAAGATCAATCGGCTTGAGCCGAGGTAGATTATAAGAAAAACAACTGGAGGAAAATAAGATGCTGATCAAGCTTCCTGTCATTTTGCTGTTTATCTGTATTGGGATCGCAAATTATTATTTGATGAAGTCATTCTGGTGTCATGAAGGGGTGTGGGGTAAGGATGTGCATGAACAATAACAAGGAAAAAGGTCTAAATTACCAATTAACTACCATAAAAAAACCCTGGAAAATCCAGGGTTTTTTGTCCGATTCGGTAAACGAATTAACGTTTAGAGAATTGGGGACGTTTACGAGCTTTACGTAAACCAAGTTTCTTACGTTCAACTTCACGAGCATCACGAGTAACGAAACCAGCTTGACGAAGAGCAGGTTTTAAAGTTTCGTCAGAAGCGATCAATGCACGAGTAATACCGTGACGGATAGCGCCTGCTTGACCACCAATACCACCACCAGCAACAGTGATGTAAAGGTCATATTTGTCAGTAGCTTCAAGAAGCTCAAGTGGTTGGTTAACAACCATACGAGCAGTTTCACGACCGAAATACTGTTCAAGAGTACGGTTGTTAATTACGAGTTTACCAGTACCAGCTGATAGGAAAACACGTGCAGTTGCGGTCTTACGGCGACCTGTACCATAATTAGTAGCCATGTGCTGTTATCCCTTAGATGTCCAAAACTTGTGGCTGTTGAGCAGCGTGTGGATGCTCAGTACCTGCATACACTTTCATTTTCTTGATCATTGCATAACCAAGAGGACCTTTAGGTAACATACCTTTAACAGCTTTTTCTAGAACTGCTTCTGGTTTGTGAGCGATTAACTTTTCAAAGTTAGTCTCACGGATACCACCAGGGAAACCAGTGTGGCGATAGTATTTCTTATCTTGTGACTTTTTACCAGTCACAGTGATTTCTTCAGCATTGATAACAACGATGTAGTCGCCAGTGTCAACGTGAGGAGTATAAGAAGTTTTATGCTTACCGCGTAAACGACGAGCGATTTCAGTCGCAAGGCGACCTAAAGTTTTGCCAGAAGCATCAACAACGTACCAGTCGTGTTGAACTTCAGCTGGCTTAGCGCTGAGAGTTTTCATTAAACCACTACCTATTATAGTTGGTTTGGACTATGGAATCTGTCCAAACTAAAGGAGACGCGATTCTAAACGAATACGTGAAGAATCACAAATGAAAATTAAAATTTCAAGCGCTGTATTTTATCTAATCTCCCTGGTGAAAGAAAGACCTAAGCCTTTATATGCTACAAAAACTGCAACTATATTTGTAACCATAGTTACAATGGTATCAAAATATTGATTTATAAGTACTCTTTGCAATGATTACTACAGCGTAGGCGTGATCGGGTTATAATATTTCTCAGCTTTGCCAAATTGAGAAGATGATGCTGCCTTTATATGTCACCAGTGGGGAACCTGCCGGAATTGGTCCTGATATTTGCCTGAGTCTTGCAGATCGTGTTGATGAGCGCCCAATTGTGGTATTGGCGGATATTCATATGCTCGAGCAACGTGCTCAGATACTCAAATTATCGGTTGAGCTGATTGAATATCAAGGACAGGAGTCATCTTCAGGCATCGGTCAGCTATTTGTAGAGCATGTTCCCGTGCAGCAAGATGTCGTATTGGGTGAGCTGAATCCGAACAATGCGGCTTATGTACTGGAGCAACTGCGTCGATCCGCAGACTATGCCATGTCAGGAAAAAGTGTCGGCGTCGCGACTGCGCCTGTACAAAAGTCCGTGATAAATGAAGCGGGCATTTCTTTTAGTGGTCATACCGAGTATTACCAGGAATTTGCTGGTGTTCCACGTGTAGTCATGATGCTGGCCACCAAAACTTTACGCGTGGCCTTGGCCACTACCCATCTTCCGCTTCGTGCCGTGGCAGATGCGATTACGCCTGAACGCTTGCATCAGGTGATTGATATTCTGATTCACGACCTGAAATCCAAATTCAAGATTGAACAGCCGAATATACTGGTTTGCGGTTTAAATCCGCATGCCGGGGAGGGCGGTTATTTGGGGATGGAAGAAATTGAAGTGATCAATCCGGTACTCGAAAGCTATCGTGCCCAAGGTATCAACATGAGTTTAAGCCTACCTGCTGATACTTTATTTACTCCAGAAAACCTAAAAGATGCTGATGCTGTTCTGGCGATGTATCACGATCAAGGTTTACCTGTGTTAAAATCACAGGGCTTTGGTGAAGCCATTAATATTACCCTCGGCTTACCGTTTATTCGAACTTCTGTTGATCATGGCACAGCACTCTCCCTTGCGGGGACGGGACTTGCGAAAAGTTCCAGCCTGCACGTTGCTGTCGATTTAGCCCTCGATCTGGCGCGCCACTGATTATTGTTCATCACTCACGTTGGAAATGTTTTTATGTATCAAATTAATGCCTTAAACCCAAAAGATGAAGGGCATCAGGCTCGAAAAAGATTTGGTCAAAACTTTTTACATGACCAGCGTGTCATTGCCAAAATTGTACGCTCAGTCAATCCGCGTCCAGGTCAGAACATCCTGGAAATTGGCCCGGGTCTGGCCGCTTTGACTTCACCTTTAATTGGTGAATGTGATGCCTTAACCGTACTTGAGCTGGATCGTGATCTGGCTGCTGGCCTGCCGGGTCGTGTGCCGCATCCGGAACGTTTAACCATTATTGAAGCCGATGCCTTGAGATACGATTATTCTCAGTTGTTCCAGGAAGATCGTCCATTACGTGTGGTCGGTAACTTGCCCTATAATATTTCAACGCCACTGTTATTCCATCTCTTGGAATTTGGTGACAAAGTGCAAGACATGCATTTCATGCTGCAAAAAGAAGTGGTAGACCGCATTACCGCATCACCCAATACCAAAGAATATGGCCGTCTGTCGGTGATGATTCAATATTTCTGTAAACCGACTTTCCTGTTCGAAGTGCCACCTGGATCTTTTAATCCGCCACCAAAAGTGACCTCAGCGGTATTCCGTTTAGAGCCTTATAAAGTTAAACCGATTGTGGCGAAGAATGAAAAAACGCTGACACGACTGGTATCGCATGTATTTACCCAGCGTCGTAAAACTCTGCGTAACAGCTTGAAGGGTATGCTGGTTGAAGAGGGTTTTGAAAAAGCGGGTGTTGATCCGATGGCACGTCCAGAAACACTGACACTTGAACAGTTTGTTGCACTTTCAGATCAAATGGTGGCTTAAATTACGATGAATCGCACTGCTCGATATAATTATGTGATTGGGGATGTTCAAGGCTGTTTTGAGGCTTTGAAAGCTCTACTCAAGGAAATCCAGTTTGATGCAGAACAAGATTTTATCTGGTTTGCTGGAGATTTGGTTGCACGTGGTGAAAACTCAATTGCAGCATTGCGGTTTATCAAAAAGCTGGCTGAGCAAGGTGCGGCTGCGACGGTCTTGGGAAATCATGATTTGACTTTGCTGGCTTATGCCCGCGGCATCAAACCGGTGAAAGAAAAAGACAATGTTCGTGATGTGATTGATGCGATCGACAGTGATGACTTGATTGACTGGCTGCGCAAACAGCCAATGTGTCTATTTCCAAATGAGCAGACCATTTTGACGCATGCTGGAATTCCGAATATCTGGAGTGCCGAAAAAACTGCTCAATTGGCACAAGAAGTCGAAGCGATCATTGCTCATGATGACTTCGAGGTGCTGGATGATTTTCTGAAAGAAATGTTCGGGAAAGAACCCGCACTTTGGTCGGATCAGCTACAAGGCCATGAACGTATTCGCTGTATCGTGAACTACCTCACCCGAATGCGTTTAACTGACGCTGAGGGACGTCTGGAATACAGCTTTAAAGATGCGCTGGATGATCCGATGCCGGAAGGATTTAAACCTTGGTTTGAGTTTGAATCACAGGCCGCACAAACTCATCAGATCCTGTTTGGTCACTGGGCCGCCTTGAACGGTAAAACCATTTCGAACAAGATTCAGAATGTAGATGGCGGTTGTGTCTGGGGTAATCAACTCATGGCATTCCGCCTAGAAGATCAGCAGATGTTTGCAGTGGATAATCCGGTGATGTAAGTAAAGCTATTAAAAAAGCCACGTGATTACGTGGCTTTTTTAGTTTTAAAATTTAGTCTGCTCGAATCCAGGTCTGGTTACGGCCTAGAACTGAAACGCCTATGCTGGCACGTAAGGTTAAACGTTTACCGGTATTGTTTAAACGCATTTTTGCATCATAAATTTTACCTGCCAATGGATCGATAATACGACCTTTATCATAGTTCTTGGTGCCTTCAACCAGTTTTAGGCCTTTTAAAATGGTCATGCCTAAAATAGGCTGATTGGTATAAGGTGCAGGGCAGTTATTGCATTTTTCACGTGGATTATAGTCTGGGCGAGGCGTGATTTTTACAATTTTGCCTGAATAGGTATTATTTGCTTCTTTGCTAATGACGATAATCGCTTTAGCCGCCCCCGTTTTATCATCAATTTGTTGCCAAGTTCCAGTAATATCGTCTGCCCACAAATTCGTCATACATCCTGCTGTAAGCGCGGCAAGTAATATTTTTTTAAACATAGAGAGTCATTCCAAAGAATTTTTATCATCGCCCGCTCATGTTAGAAATCTTACTAAAATAGTCAACACTTATCTGAATACTATAGAGTTGATACACTAAAAAAAGCTGCCAATTTGGCAGCTTTTTTGAATAATGAGAATTAGGTATTAATCTTGGCGAATCCAGGTCTGGCTACGGCCTAAAGCGGACACACCCACATAACCACGCAAGGTTAAACGTTTACCATTGGCATTTAGACGCACTCGAGCGTCATAAACTTTACCTGCCAATGGATCAATCACTTTACCTTTTTCATAATTGTTGGTGCCTTCCACATGTTTTAAACCAGTCAATACATCCATGCCCATGATCGGCTGATTGGTATAAGGCGCGGGACATTTATTGCAGGTCTTTTGTGGAGTATAGCCTGGACGTGGAGTCACTTTGATAATTTTTCCGGCAAAAGTCCCATTATCATTTTGACGAATTTCAATAATCGCTTTTGGTGAGCCGGTTTTATCATCAATTTGCTGCCAGATGCCAGTCAGATCCTGTGCATAAGCAGTCCCAGTCATCAGTGCAGCGATGAACATTAATCCTAATTTAGTTTGTTTCATTATATTTATCCCTTTTTTATAGATGAATAAAATATCCCCAACACAAAAGTGCTGTTTTTATTAATCCTGGCGAATCCAGGTTTGTGTGCGACCAATTGCAGATATCCCGATATATCCACGTAAAGTCAGTCGTTTCCCATTGGCAGAAATCCGGCCTTTTAAATCATAAATTTTGCCGGTGAGTGGATCGAGTACCCGGCCATGTGCATAGTTATTTTTGGTGGTGGGTTTCAGTCCTTTAATAACGTCTAATCCCAAAATCGGTTTATCGGTATAAGGTGATGGACATTTGACACATTTTTCTCGTGGTGTATAACCTGGGCGAGGTGTGACTTTAGTAATCGTTCCGGTATAGGAGCCATCAGCCTGAGTTTTCATTTCAATCAATGCTTTAGGTGAGCCGGTTTTATCATCAATCTGTTGCCAGAGACCAGATAACTCCTGAGCAAAGGCCATAGAGCCTGTGAATAAAGAAGCTGAAAAAACAGTTAAAATTGCGATTTTATACATGCGATATCCTTATCCTTCTTTTTTTATGAACATTCACCTAATTCCATGTGGTGAATGTTGACGCAAACTACGTTAATGCACTTTCATAATCTATATTGCATGAAAAAAGCATATGTTTAATATTCATACAACTTAATGCATTAAAATGCAAGCTTCTATCTACTAAAGCATAACCCCGTCACATTTTATTTAATTAAGCAGGAATTAATCCTGCTTAATCCAGGTTTGACTACGGCCTAGCGCTGAAACGCCGATATAGCCACGTAGGATCAGACGTTTCCCATTGGCACTTAATTTTGCCTTGGTGTTATAAAGATTCCCTGATAATGGATCAAGCAGCTTGCCTTGAGCAAAACTGTTATTGCCGACGTGCTTTAAGCCAGTGAGCACATCCAGACCGAGAATAGGTTTATTGGTATAAGGTGCAGGACAGGACACACAGTTTTCTTTCGGTGTATATCCAGGACGAGGGGTGATTTTTGTGATCTTGGCAGCATAGACGCCTGAAGCCGTTTCACGAATTTCGAGGAATGCTTTAGGTGAACCAGTTTTGTCGTCAATATTTCTCCATGTCCCTGAAAGGTCAGAGGCCAAAGCCAGATGGCTGAAAGAGGCTAAAAGTAAAGTTGAAAAGAATTGAACCTTTTTCATATATCTGTTCCTAGGTGAGATTAGTGTTCTTACTCTATAGTAAGAACGATTACCCTATAAAACAAATGAATAATTTGATTCACTAGTCACATTTTTTGCAAATAAAGTATAAAAGTTGGCAACCAGATCGCGGTAAAGACCGCATTTACCGCCATGCCAAAAGCAGCATAACGACCTGCAACACTGCCGCGCTGCCAGGCCTGAGCTGTGCCGATGGCATGTGCGGCCAGTCCTAAAGCCAATCCGGAGGCACGTTCATCATTAATATGTCTCAGAATAAATGGAGAAAAAGCTGCACCAATCACGCCAGAAAGAATCACGATCAGAATGACCATGCTGATGGGTGCATCCAGCAAGGTGGCAATATTAATCGCAATTGGAGTGGTCACTGCGCGGGTAGCAAACGCCATAATATCTGCAGAGGACATATGCAGCAGATAAGCCAGTCCCATCGGCAAGGCGACAGCACTGATACTGGCAAAAACCAAAATGCCGATAATGGCTTTGAGCGGCAAGTCATCGTAGCGCATCGCGGCCAGAGGGATAGCCAGGGCGACGGTCACATAGCCGAGTAAATGGTTGAAAAGCGGATTAACTTCATCCATGTAATTTTCATAGGGAATGCCCAGCACAAATAAAATCACCAGTACAAAGAACATGCTGAACACGATGACGGGAATTTGCGGTATGAACCGGTTACAGGGTTTGGCAATCAGATAGGCGCTGAGCGTAACCGCAAAGCCATACAAAATAGATAACATGCGGAACTCCTATAACCAGCGCTTGGCCATTTTGGCGTAAATCCATAAAGGAATCAGGGTGCTGAAAAACATAATGAACAGAAAGGCCGGAATTTTCTGGCCCATATGTACCAGCATCATCAGTGCACCTGCACTGACAGGCAAGAAAGCAAAGGCGCTTTCCTTCATCAGTTTGTTATTGGTATCCACAAGGCGGGCGGGGAGTTTGCCAAAGTAGCGCCAGGTAAACAGCGCAATTAAAAGGCTCAATAACCCGACCAGATTGCCTAATTCAGGATGATTCAGTTGGGTCATTAACCAAACCGAAGCTTCCCGAAAGACAATAATAAGTAACAGGGTGCCGATCCATGCTGGCCAATCTATTCGTTTTATCCAGTTCATTGCTATAATCATTAATATTAATAAGTTTACTTATCAAGTTTTACTCGATCTTTGACTGGATTTCAAACGCTTCCAGTGGACGTTGAAACTGCTGCGCCTGTTTGCCCAGAATTTCATCCAAGGGTAAATGCGCCTGTTTAATCAATTGTTCCAGTTTTTGTGGCGCAATTCGAATGTGCAGATGCAGTTGGCCTTCATCATCATAATGTTCAGACTGAATCACATTCAGACCATAGAGCTGGTTACGCAGCTTGCCGTAGGCAGGTTTCAGGATTAAATCGAAGGACTGTAGTTGCCCCATCAAGGACTCATGTACCGCTTTACGCAGCAGGTCGATACCTTCGCCACTATGTGCCGAAACATAGACCCGTTCCGGTTCACCTGGACGTCGATAAATAATTTTGGCTTCTTCACCGCTACAGTCAATTTTATTGTAAACCTGCAAGATCGGCACATCTGCACCAATTTCTTTCAGCACTTTTTCTACAGCTTCAATCTGCTCCAGCATTTCTGGGCTGCTTGAATCAATGACATGCAGTAACAGCGTGGCTTCTACGGTTTCCTCCAAAGTTGCTTTAAAGGATTCAACCAGCGAATGGGAAAGGTTACGGACAAAACCTACCGTATCGGCCAGCACCAGATTGCCAATCCCATCCCATTCCAGACGCCGTAAAGTAGGGTCCAAGGTTGCAAACAGCTGATCGGCTGCATAGACATCGCTGTTGGCGAGTAAATTAAACAGGGTCGACTTGCCGGCATTGGTATAACCGACCAAAGATACCGTCGGCACAGCAGCTTTTTGACGAGCAACACGGCCTTGCATCCGGGTCTGGCGGACTTTATCAATGCGTGCCTTGAGTTGTCCCATACGGATACGCAGCAAACGGCGGTCTGTTTCCAGCAGGGTTTCACCCGGGCCGCGTAAACCAATCCCGCCTTTCTGGCTGTCGAGATTGCCACGACTACGAATTAAACGCGAAGATAAATGTTGTAGCTGTGCCAGTTCGACTTGCAGCTTACCTTCATAAGTACGGGCACGCTGGGCAAAAATATCCAGAATCAGTTCGGTACGATCGACCACGCGGCATTTAATCACCTGTTCCAGATTACGGGCTTGGGCTGGGGTCAGGGCATGGTCAAAAATGACTAAATTGGCCTCCAGTTCTTCAACACGTTCAGCGATTTCTTCTGCCTTGCCGGAGCCGATAAAAAATTTGGCATCGGGTTTCACCCGCTGAGCATAAATATGTTCCAGAATTTCAGCATCTGCAGACTGAGCCAGCAAACGAAACTCTTCAGCATCAAGGTCATCCAGCATTTGTACGCTGACACTCACCAGAATGACGCGCTCTTTCCCTCGATGTTGTTGTAAATATTCCACTCAGGCCAATCTCCACTTGAAAACTTTAGTGTAGTTGAAAAAGGGCTGTGCAGATACTGAATTAGCGCCGCTTTGGTTTAAAGTGCGCTGATAAACAGTTGTGCAAGTGTTACCAGTACCACGGCATAGATGAAGGTGCCGCCCAAAATATATTTGAGCATTTGTAAAGGCTGAGGTGTGTCGTTCGCGGGCTGGGTTTGATCTGGCATGGCTACGATCCTTTTCAATCTAATATTTCGATAGTTTTAGTTTGAATGATTTTTTAATCCAATTAAAATTGAAGATATAGATGTTATTGGTCGATTTTTATTATCAATGCAAGTTGCGAATGAACAGTATAGAATGAGTTTAATTCGTGGATATTCCCTGTATCTCGCTTAGGATTTAATGACGTTTTTATGAACTCAACTGTACAAAACCAGACTCCAGATATCGAAGGCTTGGCCAAGTTTTTTCTGTATAGCCGGAAAATTACTGCCTCATTGGCTACCATTAGTGAAGGGTTTTACTTGGTTTTTCGTCATGGCTTATATAAAAATCCGAATAACCCGACCAATACCCGCTATGTGCAACATTTTTGCCGTCAGTTATGCAAAGTATTCAATATCGAAGTGCAGGTGCATGGCGAGATTCCACGTGAACCCGCCTTATGGGTCAGTAATCATGTGTCTTGGCTGGATATTGCCGTTCTGGGTTCCGGAGCGCGCGTATTTTTTCTGGCGAAAGCAGAAATCGAGAACTGGCCGATTCTAGGCAAATTGGCCAAGGGTGGGGGTACCTTATTTATTAAACGGGGTTCAGGAGATTCCGTCAGGATCCGTGAACAAATTACCGATTTTCTCAAACAGAATATTCCGGTGCTGTTCTTTCCTGAAGCGACGACTTCTGATGGACGAGCCATCAAAAAAGTACATGGCCGGATTTTAGGCGCCGCGATTGAAGCGCAGCGTCCTGTACAAATCTGTCTGATTTGTTATGTGAATCAGCAGGGCGAACTGGATATGGTTGCACCGTTTGTCAATGACATCAGTTTTGCTGCCCATGTCAAAAAAGTACTGGAAATGCCGCAAGTCATTGCACATTTAGTGGCTTTACCTGCAATTGCCACGGAAGGGCATACGGTTGAAAGCCTGACCCGTGTGGTTCAGGAAAAAATGCAGACAGGTTTGGTTGAACTTCAGTCACGGGTATTAAAAAAGCCTCAATAAGATAATCCGAGTTAGTTTGTAAATTGATCGACTTTAATTTTTTTATACATGGATTATAGAGGATACGTGGAAACGTCACCCGCAACTGTCTGAGGCAGGACGATATTAAAAAATGATTGTTTTTGCGATGAATCTGATCGTTGATCATAGTGGACGAGTTTTGCGGGTGACAAATGGTTTTGGCTACTTTTGCCGAAACAAAAGTAGCATATAGACTATAATCGTTTAATTTAAAATGAAAAGATGCTGTTGTTCACTGAAAATAATTAAGGAGTTTTTTCTAAACTCGTTAATTGACGCCATTATTCCATAAGAAACTTTTTAGGATTGCTGTTCAAAGAATCAAACTTACATAAAGCCTTCAATAGGCAGCCACGACACCAGTTTAAGTCCAGCTTTCTGATACCATTTCATTTTTGGTTCTTTGGTAAACGTTTGAACGTCACCATTGGCTTTCTTGATTTTCCAGTTAATGTTCTGATTCGCATCCAGCACCAGTTTATACGCATATTTGCTTAAATTTTTGTCCATGGTGTCGTGTACTGCACGTGCCAAAGACGGACTGTTCAGCAACACGCCAATTTCAGTATTCAAATAGGCTGAACGCGGATCAAAGTTAAAAGAACCAATAAACACCTGTTTTTGATCCAGTGCCATCAGTTTGGCATGCAGGCTGGAACGGCTCAGTCCTTTCAGGCTGACTTTAGCTTTTTTCGAAATTTCCTCAGTATTGGCATTTAGGTGATTAGCTTCTGGCGCTGCCAAGAACTCATACAGCTGCACCCCATTTTCCAATAGATCCTGACGATATTTGGCATAAAAGGCATGCACCACGGCAACGTCGTTGGCCTTAAAAGAGTTGGTCAGGACGCGAACCTTGATATTCTCATTCGCCAGTTTCTTTAAACGGTCTGCACCAATTTTTTCCGGAACAAAATAGGCAGAGACAATATCGACACTTTGTTCAGGTTTTTCCAGACGCTGTAATAACTGGAAATTGAGATGTTCTTCGGTTTTGGCTTTGGCCTTGATTTTGCTCGGTGGATCTTTGACTACTTCGGCTTCAACCCAATCCAGCTGAATGTTTTGTTCCAGCCATTGGTCAAAGGCTCTGGAACGATTAGCCAGATCCAGATAATTTTGAGTCGCTGGCTCCTGACTATGGGTTTCTAGCTGTTGTTTTAAGCTTGGAAAACGTAAAGCATGATGCCGTGGATTCACAACCTCTTGCACCGGATAGGCATAATCATCATTCCAGTATTCATCGAAGGAATGAATGATTTCATCCGATGCCGCACCGACCAGCATCACATCGACATCAGAGAACTGATAGCTTTCACTGACATTATAATACTGGTTACTCATATTGCGCCCGCCAATCAAGGCAATCTGGTTATCGGCAATAAAGCTTTTATTATGCATGCGGCGGTTAATGCGCTTTAAATCCAGCACTATGTCCATGGCACGGTATTTACGGAAGCGATAGGGGTTATACAGTTTGACATCGATATTTTGATGCTGGTTTAAGGCCAGATAAATCCCTTCCATTTTCTTGGCATTATTGTCATCCATCAACAGGCGCACTTTTACGCCACGATCTGCTGCCTGAATAATCGCATGCAGAGCGAGGGCACCGATTCGGTCGTTATCCCAGATGTAATATTGCAGATCCAGACTGCGTTCCGCTTTATTAATCAGCTGAATCCGAGCAGCCAGTGCTTCAAGCGGATCATACAGCACGCGATAACCAGTCAACCCGATGTTCTGATCACGTAAAGGTTCAACAATTTGTGCCAGGCTGGTTTGCGAGGTATCCGTTTCAAATGCCATCTGGCTTGGCTGTTCGGTTTGCTTGGGTAAGGTGCTACATGCAGGTAGACCCAGAACCAGGCTACAGCTCAGTAAAATGCCGGCTTTATAGCGATGAGTGCGTATAAAACTTGAGGATTGAAGGTGAACTTGATCGCGGGGAGCAGTGGCCATATAAGTCGAAGAATGAAAAATTAGAATTGAGTATAATTGCCAGCTATGAAAAGATAAATATAAAGCCAGTAATCTGCTGCTCGACTGAATAAGGCCAATTTATGTGGGATTCGAATTCCGTACTGTTTTATTTTTATCTGGGAATGGCGATTTTAGCCATCTGGGCTGTGGCTCAGGCATGGTCGAGCCAATCACGTACCGAAACCATTCATCCCTTTAAAGCTTTTGGTCATTTGCTGGCGTTTTATCTTGCCTATTTATTAATCCCTTTGGTTTTCTTCAGTATTTATGCTGGATGGACGGGGTATTATTCTCTGCATGAAGCCATTTTTGTATTTTTGCTCAGTGGGGTTTTGACTTATGCACGCTTTATCGAGCCGCATTTAATTCAAGTGAAAACGACACAATATCAGATCAATGCAGATAAACGTTTAAAGCAGCCGGTGAAAATCGCCCTGATTGCAGATTTGCATATCGGTCTGTTTTCGGGTCATGAGCGTCAGTTGCGACAAATTGTACACAAATTAAATCATATTCAACCTGATTTGGTGGTGGTTGCTGGCGACTGGACTTACGAGCCAGAAAATAAACTGGCACAGGAATTGGCAGTTTTAAAAGAGATTCACGCTCCGGTCTATTCAGTCAATGGTAACCATGACGAGCAATATCCCGGACCGCCGATTCGCGAACTGTTGCACTATGCACTGCAAGTCAATCAGGTCATGGATATCGAAGGTCAAATTGTCGAATTTGATGAATTCCGACTTTTGGGCGTGGGTGATCTCTGGGCTGGAAAAGCCGATATGCGCAGTTTGCCAGACTTGCCTCAGGACAAGCCTTGGGTCATTCTTTCGCATAACCCGGATACGGTCGATATGATTCCCAAACTGCCGACGCGCCCTCTGATGCTGTCCGGGCATACTCATGGCGGACAGGTAGAGCTGCCTTGGCTAACTAATTACGTCATGAAAAAGGTTTCAATTTTGGGACATAAAAAGGGCATGTACCGCCATGAACATGCAGATGTGTTCGTTACTGTCGGTACCGGCTTGGTCGGCGTGCCTTTCCGTTTCCGGGTGCCGCCTACCATTGATATTATTGAACTGATTTAAATTCAGTCGACGTGCTGTACCGCGTTAACTGATGATCCAGACCAGAATCAGCAAGACCACTGCGACGGCCGCCATCATCCAGATTTTCTTTTCAATTTTTCGGGTTGGCACATTTTCACGTAATTGCTGTGCAGTAATTTCAGCTTCTGTGGATGTGCTCAAACTAGGATGGGTGGGGATTTCCAGTGGTGGTGTCACCAGGTCGATATCAGCGGCATCATCACTAAAGCGTGGACCGGTACTTTCATGCTTCATGACCACATCATGTTCCCGCACAATTTCATCAATCACTTGCAGTGCCTGAGCTTCATCCAAGGGCGTATTCTCGGTGATATAGCGAACAGCTTCTAATTTTTTATCATCTTCCAGCAAAATAATGATATTGACCAACTGCTCCTGCGATAGGTATTCAATAAGATCCTGCATGGCCTTGCCTCATTTTTTTAAATTGAGTTTATTTGATTGTTGAGCAAATTTAACGAGATAAGTAGCCGAGTTTTGTTGTGAAATCATAAAAAAAGCCAGCATCAAGTGCTGGCTTTTGAATCAATCTAAAATCTTAGATCTGATTATTTACATCATCATTCTTGGTTTCACGAATCAGCAAAAACGCGACAAGTGACAGGATAGATGCTGCGGTCAGATAATAACCGACTGCAGATAAACCATAGGCTGTTGCCAGCTTGGTTGCGATTAACGGTGCAAATGATGCGCCGAAAATGCCTGCCAAGTTAAAGGTCAATGCAGAACCCGTGTAACGTACTGAAGTCGGGAAGATTTCAGACAATACAGTACCGATTGGCCCATAAGTTAAGCCCATAATCGCCAGACCAATACACAAGAACAGGAACACCACCAAGGTGCTGCCAGATTCAAGCATATCTGCAAAGAAGATACCGAAGATCGCAGAAATGACACATACCGCAATGGAAGTAGTCTTACGGCCAAATTTCTCTGCCAATACTGCTGAAAGCGGGATGAATGCAGCAAAACACAGGGTTGCAACTAATTGCAATTGCAGGAATTCTTCACGAGAATAACCGAGTTGTTTTGTTCCCCATTGCAATGCAAATACCGTAGTAAGGTAGAACACAACAAATGTACAGATTGCAGCAATCGTACCCAGAACTAGCATACGAGAGTGCTTTTTGAACACTTGAACAAAAGGAACATTTACTTCTTTTTGTTTATCCAGCACTTTCTGGAAAGCAGGCGTTTCATGCAGTTTTAAACGGATCCATAAACCGACAATTACCAACAAGGCACTTGAGATAAACGGAATACGCCAGCCCCAAGCCATAAAGTCAGCTTCAGACATGAAAGCGCCAAGCGTCAGAAAAGAACCTGTTGCCAGAATAAAGCCGATCGGAGCACCCAGTTGCGGGAACATGCCATACCAGGCACGTTTGCCTTCCGGGGCATTTTCAGTTGCAAGAAGTACCGCACCTGACCATTCACCACCCAGACCCAAGCCCTGACCTAAACGGCACAGTGCAAGTAACAGTGGCGCAGCAATTCCGATTTGCGCATAAGTTGGCAATAGACCAATCGCAACGGTTGAAATCCCCATAGTCAGCAAAGCTGCAACCAAGGTGGCTTTTCGTCCGATCCGGTCACCTAAATGACCAAATAATGCTGCACCAATCGGACGGGCAATAAAGGCAATGGCAAAAGTCGCAAGAGACTGAATGGTTGCGGTCATCGGATCTGTACTGGTAGGGAAGAACAGATACGGAAAAATAATGACAGCAGCGGTGGCATAAATATAAAAATCGAAGAACTCGATTGTGGTGCCTACCAAGCTCGCTGTTAAAACGCGAAATTTTGAATTTTGTGCTGGCTGAGCAGCAGAATTAGACGACGCCATGGAAAACCTTACACTTACTAAAAATAAAAAAACTTAGTTTTAAAAGCGTAATCTTTTTAAAAAAGGCGTAATTTTTTAAAAAAACAACTGCAATCTTCTCGCTTCAACTCGCTCAGGGTCACTGAAATGAAAAAGGAGATGATTAAATCACGTAAAGATAGATAGACAGAAAATGTGATCCTGCGCCTATCAATACAAATATGTGCCAGATAGCGTGGGTATATCTTACTCTTTTTAAAGCGTAAAACAATGCACCCACGGTATAAGCGAGTCCACCAATGATGAGAAAGGTTAAAGATTGAGCACTTAAATATTGCTGCATATCATCAATCACCAGCAGCGCCAGCCAGCCCATGGCCAGATAAGCCGCCAAAGAAAGTTTCTGGAAACGATGAATGAAAACGAACTTGAAAAGTGTACCAAGAAGGGCAATCACCCACAGCGCAATCAATAAATACTGGGCTTTGGTGGTCGGAATGGCAATCGACAGGAAAGGGGTATAGGTTCCGGCGATTAAATAATAAATCGCAGTATGATCGACTTTTTTATAAAAATAACGGCGGTCTGCTGCAGTGGCCATGTGGTAGAGCATAGAAGCAGAAAACAGCAGAATCATGCTCAGCGCATAAACCCAAAGACCAATCCATTGTCCAGTACTTAGGTAAGACCCTTTAATAATCAAAAGAATACCGGCAATAATAGATAGTCCGGCACCTACACCATGACTAATATAGTTAATCCGTTCCTCATTTTGATCATAATCTGGAACCAGTGGAGCATTCTGCATGATTGTCATTCTTTTTCAAATATACACTTGTATAGTAATTCAATTTTGCTTTTAGGTTAAGAAGATTTAAACTTGATGCGCAATTCATTTCAGGTTTTATCTATGTCAACGTTGGCAACTCTCTCAGATCAGGAACAGCAATTCTTGGATACCTTTCAGCAAGCTGTTGAAAGGAATCAATTCGATCGCCTGATCTTAAGCCAGTATAAAGGTGAACTGCAGGATTTAGAGAAAATGACCTTGCGAGTCATTACATTAAATGAACAGCGCGTATTGAGCTGTCTATATCGTTACAAGACGCAGGATGTCACGAAAAATTATCCTTTAGATGAAGCATTATTCCAGGTTACTTCACTACTGGCGTGTTGCAAACAGGCCAATCTGATGACAGTAGATGAAGAATTACAGCTGAAAAAAAACAAGAAAAAAGCTATGTTAACGCGTAGCAAACATAAAGCCACGATGAATCAGGTGAAGCCTGCTGAACAAGGCCATGACCGGATTAAACAACGTTATGTCGATCAGGACAGCATCTTTCTCCAATATCTCGGTATTACCGATCAAAAAGCGCAAATCATTCCGAGCATGGCGCGTAAATGGAAGCAGATTAATAAGTTTGTAGAAATCTTCTCAGGTGCATTGGCACAGATTAAGCCACAGGCTGAAGGCCTGCGCGTGGTGGATTTTGGTTCGGGTAAGGGCTATCTGACCTGTGCTTTATATGACTATATGCAAAAACATGGTCAAACGCCGTATGTCACCGGGGTAGAGCTTAATCCGAAAATGGTTGAATTCTGCCAGAATGTCGCGCAGCAATCCGGTTTTGATCAGCTGGACTTTTTCCAGGGGGATGTGCGTACTTATGCGCCAGAACGTCTGGATGTGATGATTGCCTTGCATGCCTGTGATGTAGCAACAGATTTTGCGATTCATAGCGGGATTCGCCTGAATGCACAGATGATCATGTGCGCGCCGTGTTGTCATAAGGAGTTACGTCCACAGTTACAAACACCGAAAGTCCTGAGTCCGATGTTGCAGTTCGGTATTCATGCGGGGCAGCAGGCCGAAATGCTGACTGATACCATACGTGCTTTACTACTCAAAGCTTATGGTTATGAAACCAAAGTTTTTGAATTTGTGGCGCTGGAACATACCAGTAAAAATAAAATGATTCTGGCGACAAAACGTAAAGACTATCAACAACCTGATCAGTCAGTTCTGGCACAAATTCAGGCCTTAAAAGAGATGTATGGGATCCAGAAACATTCACTGGAATTGTTGCTTAATGACCAGTGGGATCAGAAGGGAATTGGTTCTAAATGCTAAATAGTCCAGAACTTAAAATAGTGTCCGGCAGCTGGAAAGATTTGGCAGTGTATGCCAAAGCGATTCGTGAAGCCGTGTTTATTCAAGAACAGCATATTGCAGCTGAAGATGAGTGGGATGTTGAAGATGCGGTTGCTGTACATTTCATTGTTTTTCAGCAGGATCAGGCGATTGCTACAGCACGCTTATTGTCAAATAACAGTATCGGTCGGGTTGCAGTCCTAACCACAGCACGCGGTTTAGGTGTTGGTCAGCGCTTGATGCAGGCCGTGATTGACTATGCGCGTGCAGAGCAGCGTAAGTTGGTAAAGCTGTCTTCGCAAGTGCACGCCATTGGCTTCTATCAAGCGCTGGGATTCGAAGCTCAAGGTGATGAATATCTGGATTGTGGAATTCCGCATATTGATATGTATTTAAAGCTTTAATTTTCAGCCATTCAAATACGAAAAAGCGAGGCATTGACCTCGCTTTTTTATGCATAGACTGAATCTGGATCAGTGGCCATGTGCTGCATTTGAGCTGTGCTCGGCATTATCCATATTGGCATGTTCTTCAGCTGACATATTGTGTTCAGCGGCTGTCGTACCTGGATGAGCAGTATTGGCAGCTTCACGTGCTTCACGATCTGCTTGCGCTTTGGCAATGGCTTCTGGAGACATCGTCGGTGCATTTTTAAAAGCGTGTTGCTGGGTAGTTTGTTTATTTTGCTGGCTTGGCATGTAATCCGGTTCATTACTTATCGCGAGCCAAAAAATAAGCATGAATAATCCACCTAAAATACAAAAGATGATAAGTGCTTTCCAGCCCCAAGGAGATTTTTCAGGTGAACTGTGATCAGTCATAGGTCTTACCCACGTGGATATCAAACTTATGTAACTTTATAACATAAATTGATCAAAAAGCAGATCGAAATCTGTCATCAGATGAGTCTATCCAGTGCATTAAGCAAATCCAGAAGATAAAAAAGAGGAAACACGTTCCTCTTTTATTTAAGTGCCTAAGTTATTGAATCGGCTGGGCGTGTGCTGCGCGATCTTTGAGGAGTTGTGGGGCTTTGAAGCGTTCGCCATATTTATTTTCAAGTACTTTGGCACGGGTCACGGCTTTGGCTAAACCATACTGATTCAGGAATTGTACTGCACCGCCCGTCCAGGCGGCAAAGCCAATACCAAAAATGGAACCCACATTGGCATCGACCACGGATTCCAAAACACCTTCTTCTAGACAGCGAACCGTATCCAGTGCCTGTACAAACAGGAAGCGGTCAATCATTTCCTGTTCAGAAATATCGTTGTCTTTTTTCCAGTAGCTGAGACCAGACCAGAGCTGCTTTTTGGCATCGGCCGGATAATCATAAAAACCTTGGCCGGCAGCCTTACCTTTACGGTTAAATTCGTGAATCATGCTGTGAATCACCTCATCCGCAGGTGATTTAGTGATGGTCTGACCTTGTGCTTCTAAAGCTTTATATCTTTCATTGGCCACATGTTCAGACAAGGTCAAGGACACTTCATCCTGAATCGCCAACGGACCCATCGGCATACCGGCTTTGAGTGCAGCCATTTCAATTCGCGCCGGATGTACACCTTCTGCCAGCAGGCGTAAACCTTCCTGCACAAAGGTACCAAACACGCGGCTAGTAAAGAAACCACGGCTGTCATTCACCACAATCGGTAATTTGCCAATTTGCTGCACGAAATCGAAAGCTTTGGCCAGCGTTTCTGGCGAGGTATTTTTACCTTTGATAATTTCCACTAGCTGCATTTTATCGACCGGACTGAAGAAATGCAGGCCGATAAAGTTCTGATCATTTTTTGAAGCCTGGGCTAATTCTGTGATCGGCAGGGTCGAGGTATTCGAAGCCATTACGCCGTTGCTGGCAAGATATTGCTCTGCCTCTTGCGTGACTTGAGCCTTGAGCGCGGGATTTTCAAAGACGGCTTCAATGATCAGGTCACAACCCGCTAGATCTTCATTCGATGCAGTTGTTTGAATCAAGCTTAAAAACTGATCTCGTTTCTCGGCTGATAAACGCCCTTGAGCGACTTTTTTATCCAGCAGTTTCTGGCTATAGGATTTGCCTTTTTCAGCCGCTTCTAATGAAATATCTTTCAGAACTACTGGAATGCCTGTGCTGGCAGTGGCATAGGCGATCCCAGCACCCATCATGCCTGCACCTAAAATACCGACTTTAGTGGCTTTCCACTTTTCAATATCTTGAGGGCGACTGGCACCGGACTTGATTGCATTCAGACCATGCCAGAAAGTGCCAATCATATTTTTAGAAATTTGACTGGTCGCCAAATAAGTAAAGTAACGCGATTCAATGGTCAGGGCAGTATCGACATCGACCTGTGCACCTTCTACCGCAGCCGACATGATCGCTTCAGGCGCAGGATAACAGCCTTTGGTTTTATCGCGCAGCATCGCCGGAGCAATTGCCAGCATCTGGGCAACTGCTGGTGTCGAAGGGCTACCACCCGGAATTTTATAGCCTTTTACATCGAATGGCTGCTGAGATTTTTGATTGGCTTTGATCCAGGCAATGGCCTTTTTCAGCAATTCATCGGTACTGTCAGCGACCTCATGAATCAACCCTAGAGATACGGCTTTATCGACTCCAAACTGTTTGCCTTCCATCAACAATGGAAAGGCATTTTGCAGACCGAGCAGGCGGACGCTACGGACGATACCACCGCCACCTGGTAATAAACCCAGTGTGACTTCAGGCAGGCCAAATTTGCTTTTAGGGTCATTCAGGGCAATACGATGATGGGCACACAGGGCAATTTCCCAGCCACCGCCAAGCGCCGTGCCATTCAGTGCAGCAACCACAGGAATACCGCGAGTTTCGATATAGCGTAGTTTGGCTTTCATCTCTTCAATCATATTGAAGAATTCAGTTGCATGCTCAGGAGTGGCTTGAATCAGTTCATCCAGATCGCCGCCAGCAAAGAAAGTTTTTTTCGCTGAACGGAAAATAATCCCGGCAATATCTTCATCTGCTTGTAACTGGACAACGACTTCATCTAGTGCCGTACGAAAGTCGGCATTCATGGTATTGGCAGACTGGTTTGGAGAATCAAACGTTAAAATAACAATATTATCTTCATTTTTTTGATATTGAATTGCGCTCATTATTTTTCTCCTTATACCAGTTCAATAATGGTTGCGATGCCCATACCGCCACCCACGCAAAGTGTAGCTAGTCCACGTTTTTTGCCCTGGCGTTCTAACTCGTCCAGTAATGTCCCTAAAATCATCGCACCAGTCGCACCGAGTGGATGTCCCATGGCAATTGCACCGCCGTTGACATTCACCTTGGCAGGATCAATCTTCATTTCATTGATAAAGCGCATCACCACGGCAGCAAAAGCTTCATTGACTTCAAACAGGTCAATATCATCAATGGTTAAACCCGCCTTAGCCAAGGCCTTACGAGCAGCCGGGGCAGGGCCGGTCAGCATGATGGTTGGATCTGCACCGACCAGTGCCGTGGCCAGTACTTTGGCTCGTGGCTTCAGACCTTGTTCTTTTACCGCTTGTTCCGATGCGATCAAAACCACAGCCGCACCATCGACAATGCCTGAAGAATTCCCGGCATGATGCACATGATTGATAGCACCGACTTCAGGATATTTTTGCAGGGCAATTGCATCAAAGCCCATTTGCCCCATAGTGGCGAAACTTGGATTGAGTTTGCCCAAGCCTTCTGCGGTCGTTGTCGGTTTGATAAATTCATCTTTGTCCAGAATCACCACACCGGCTTTGTCTTTTACCGGGATCACGGATGCATTGAAATAACCATTGGCTTGAGCGGCAGCTGCTTTCTGTTGTGATTGTTCGGCAAATTGATCTACATCAGAACGCGTATAACCGTCAATCGTGGCAATCAAATCTGCACCAATACCTTGTGGAATAAAGTCACAGGCCATATTGGTCTCAGGGTCCAGTGCCCAAGGACCACCGTCAGAACCCATCGGCACGCGGGACATGGATTCGACTCCACCTGCCACAACCAGATATTCCCAGCCAGAGCGGACTTTTTGTGCGGCTAGATTGACAGCTTCCAGACCGGAAGCACAAAAACGGTTAATTTGCACACCCGCTACATCATTATCCCAACCAGCAGCGATGGCAGCCGTTTTGGCAATATTGGCGCCCTGATCACCAATTGGGGTGACACAACCGAGCACGATATCATCTACTTTTGCGGTGTCAAACTGATGACGAGCCTGAAGTTCGTTGAGTAAGCCAGTCAGTAATGAAATGGGTTTTACCTGATGTAAAGATCCATCTTTTTTGCCTTTTCCGCGTGGCGTACGAATGGCGTCAATAATATATGCCTCGCTCATAGCATGTCCCTTTTATTGATTTGATGAAAATTATTCTAATGACTCGAGTGTAATACTTAATTTTTGAAGTGCAATGACGAGAACGGGTCAGATCATTTGAGCGATTTAGCCAATTTTAGCTATAAAAAAGCCTAAGCTAAGGCTTAGGCGGAGAGAACTGGTTTTATTATTAAATGCTCTTTTGCGGCACCACTTGATTAATGATAGCCATGCAACTGACGATACAGACCCGGGGTTACACCGGTCCATTTCTTGAAGGCACGGTGGAAAGTACTGGTTTCACTGAAACCGACCTGTTGTGCGACATCTTCAAGGGTCAGATCCGGATTAAGTAACAGGTGAATTGCTGCATCACGGCGCAAGGCATCTTTTACGCCTTGATAGCTTTTGCCTTCGGCTGCCAGACGGCGGCGCAAGGTTTGCGGTGATAGATAAAGCATCGACGCGACATCGTTTAATGTTGGCATTTCTTCGCCAATCTGGCTCTTCAGCACATCACGAATACGTGAAGTCAGTGAGTTGGTATTTTTGAATTTCACCAGCAGTTGGGCCGGCGCTGCTTTCAAAAATTCTTCCAGAGTTTCTTCATTCTGGCGAATTGGCAAATCCAGATAATCCGCAGCAAAAGTGATCTCGGTGCGTGGCATATCGAACTGCATTACCGGCGCAAAGAATAAGGCATCATATTCATCGGCATGGTCTGGACGAGGGTAGCTAAAATGCACGCGTTCCAGTGGCAGGCGACGCTCAATGAGCCAAGACGCCAAGCCATGCCAGATCATCAGCATGCTTTCAGTAATGAAATGATCCGGATCCATCGCATTTGGAATCAGCGGAACCAGACGTGCTTCGTGTTTGTCGCGTTCCAGGGTCACCGACCAGTCATCACCAAAGAGTTTGTAGA